>JACOUK010000049.1 GCA_016177905.1 Candidatus Spechtiibacteriota bacterium
AGCAGGGGGAATAGGGACTTTATCGAGAAACTTTTGGCAAAGGGAATAAAAATCGAGGCGTAAAAGATCGTGGGCAGGAAGCTTCTGGGCATGACGTTTGTGTTTACGGGCATGCTCCAGAAGCTAAATCGCGAAGACGCGGAGCGGAAGGCGCGGATCTTGGGAGGAGATGTGTCGGGTTCTGTTTCGGGGAAAACAGATTTTCTTGTTGCAGGAGAGAATCCCGGTTCAAAGCGTAAAAAGGCAGAAGAGCTTGGAGTAAAAATTATAAACGAAGAAGAATTTTTAAAAATGATTAAGTGAGTCCTGCCTTGCTTTCCAGCGGATTTGAGGACTGTTTTGGCATGGTGTCCCGATGGGCCATCGGGACCAAAACAGTCCGAGCCTCGGAGCCCCGCAGTTGCGGGGCGAGAATGAGCTGGAAAGCAAGGCAGGACTCACTGTATTGCTATGAGTAAAAAAATATCAGCTGAACAAGTAGAACGTATCGCCGATTTGTCGCGCATCGGCTTGTCAGAAGAAGAAAAACAAAAATTCCAAGAAGATCTTGGATCAGTTTTGAATTACATTGATAAACTTCAAAAAGTTGATGTTTCGGGCGTAGATGCGATCGCGAATATCACCGGTCTTCATAACCAAGTCCGTGAAGACGAAAATGGTTCTTCTCACGCCGATTCGCAGATGCTCATGGATATGGCGCCAAACAAAAAAGATGGATACGTGAAAGTAAGGCAAGTATTGACAAAGTAACAAATATAATGCAATTCCTATCGATCAAGCAAATTCATAAGCAGCTTATGAGCCGCGAAAGATCTTCTCAAGAAATTACGAAGAGTTTTTTGGATGCGATTGGAGAGAAGGATAAAGAGATCCATGCGTTTCTTTCTGTGAGCGAGGAGGGAGCAATGAGGCAGGCGGAGAAGATTGATCAAAAAATCGCAAAGGGCGAAGCGATTGGGGAGTTAGCAGGCATACCTTTCGGAATAAAAGACAACATAGTACTTATGGGTTTTCGATGTACCGCCGCCTCAAAGATTCTAGAAAATTACGAAGCGCCTTACGACGCGACTGTTGTCAAAAAACTAAAAGACGCAGGCGCTGTAATTCTTGGGAAAACTAATCTGGATGAATTTGCGATGGGTTCTTCCACGGAAAATTCTGCATACGGAGCGACGAAAAACCCGCATGATTTAGAAAGAGTGCCCGGAGGTTCTTCTGGAGGTTCGGCTGCGGCTGTTGCGGCAGAAATGTGCGTCGCGGCGCTCGGTTCAGACACAGGCGGATCTATCCGTCAGCCGGCCGCATTTTGCGGTGTTGTTGGGTTTAGGGCGACATATGGCGCGGTTTCCCGGTATGGTTTAATCGCGATGGCGTCTTCGCTCGATGTTATAGGGCCGCTTGCAAGATGCGTGGAAGACGCACGAATCATTTTCGATGCGATAAGAGGAAAAGATACATTTGACGCAACGTCCATAGAAATTAAAAATGAAAAATTAAAAACGAAAAACGTGCGTATCGGTATTCCAAAGGAGTATTTTGGCGAAGGGATAGATAAAGATGTGAAAAAATCAGTCGAAGGGGCTATAAAAAAATACGAAGAGAACGGAGCGAAAATTCAGGAGATAAGCTTGCCTCACGCAGAATATGGCTTGGCAGTGTATTACATCCTTATGCCTTCGGAGGTTTCTGCGAATCTTGCCAGGTACGACGGGATACGATATGGGGCTCATGAAGAAGCGGATAGTTTGGTTGAAACGTACCGTAAAACACGCGAGAAATGCTTTGGAAATGAGGTGAGGCGCAGGATTATGCTTGGGACGTATACACTTTCGAGCGGTTATTATGACGCGTATTATGTGAGGGCAGAGAAGGTGCGGATGCTTATCAAGCAGGATTTTGATAACGCGTTTCGCTTGGTTGATGTTATAATGACTCCAGTAACTCCGACAGTCCCGTTTCGATTCGGAGAGAAGAGCAAAGATCCTGTCTCCATGTATCTTTCTGATATGTTCACGGTCGGTGCTAATATCGCCGGGCTTCCCGCGATTTCGATTCCATGCGGCTGGACTTTGAAAGAAGGCAAAAAATTGCCTGTCGGGCTTCAGATTATCGGAGGAGAAGGACGGGATTATGACGTGATATCCATCGCGCAAATGTTTGAGATATTTCAAAAATCATCATGATCGATCTTCCGTCAATTTTTCAACTCTTATTGTCGTTTTTCAATGCGAAGGTATTTTTGATATTGCAAATAACTGGAGGGGTCGTATCATTCATTCTGCTGATCTTCATCGTGGCTCTGATCCAGAAAGGCGGAGCTTTCACTCGTCATATGCGCCATCTATGGATTGCCTGGAACAAGAGCGTACTGCCAAGGCGTCGGATGAGGAAATTGTGGAGCCGGATCCAAAAAGCGATGGAAAGCGGGGATCCATCCGAGTGGCGCGAGGCGGTGCTTCTTGCGGACCGGATGTTGGATGAAATTTTATGGCGAATTGGATACGAAGGGAGCACGATGGAAGAGCGCCTTTCAAATATCAAGACAATGTTGCAGTTTCCAGCGCTTGAAGACGCGCGGCGCGTGCGGAAGATTCGCAATTTTCTCGTGGAAGACCCCGAGTATCCGTTCGCGAGAGAAGTTGCGGAGCGGACGATAGAGGTGTATAAGAAAATTTTTATGGACATAGGGGTGACGTTGTAGTATAATAGCGTTCAGTTATCGCGCATCGCGGGGGGTTGGTCCGTATCATAGAAGGCTCATAACCTTCTTAAGAGGGTGCAACACCCTCCCCCGCAACTGTAAAAATCACAAAGCCGGCGTAGCTCAGTGGTAGAGCAAGGCTTTCATAAGGCCGTGGTCAGAGGTTCGAGTCCTCTCGTCGGCATAAAATTTGGACCCGTAGCTTAGTTTGGTTAAAGCGCCTCCCTGTCACGGAGGAGATCACCGGTTCAAGTCCGGCCGGGTCCGCAGGGGTTAATATCATAAAGGAGGGGAGAGAGTATGAGTGTGCTTGCCGTTGCGCGATGGGAGCGTAGGTTTCGTCCTTTTATAACAAAATTGCCACCCAAGAATGTTGTCGCATTGTATTCTAACGGGCGGCGTGACTTTCTCTAGCAACTTAGCAGAGAAGAGGTGGCGGAGCCATATAGTCCTCCGGAATTTTTAAGCAGGAGACTCTGGGGCATCAGATTCCGTTCGCCAATCATGAATTCTGCCGGTATGTTCAAGAACGGCGAATGTTACAGGCTTGTCGCGCGGCAGGGCGCCGCCGCGTATCTTGGGGGCACTGGGACGTGGAATGGAAGAAAAGGAAACGAGAAAGAAGGTGTATACCTGCCCTTTGTCCCTTATCCAAAGTCGCGCGGAGCCTCCAACTGGCTGGGCCTTCCAAATGAAGGCGACGAAGTGAATTCAGCGAGGGCGCGAGAGTTTCCAAGGGGACCACTAACCAATTGTCCCTGGGAACAAGACTGCCCGATTGGGTGGAGCGTTATGGGTTCTCCTTTTTTTGGACGAGCGACCAAGGCGACTGCCCGTTATAGTCAAGTTTTCAAATGACACAGAGATAGAGCAGATACCAGCGCTTTTGGATCTTCTTTTCGGGCTTGGATTTGATGGCGTGAATTTCGGCAACACATCAACCGCCTACGCAAAGATACGGGAGAGAATTCATAAGAGCGAAAGAAAACTTTACGATTTTTTCACGCAAACATTCGGTGGCGGGGTGAGCGGCGCGCTTCTTAAGGAACTATCTCTCATGCTTTGCGCCCGCGCAGTGGAGTATCACAAGGCAGGCCCGCCTTCGCAAGAGTTTCATGTTATACGAACTGGCGGCGTTGAAAGTTGGGATGACATTTTTGAATCAGAAAAAGTTGGAGTATTCCTTAATCAATGGTTTACCGGGTATTTCGACAACCTTGCGCGGCATGGACATAATGTGTACCGAAACTTTTTCC
>JACOUK010000033.1 GCA_016177905.1 Candidatus Spechtiibacteriota bacterium
AATACTCTTTTCCTTTTTAAAAGAATTTTTTGGTGGCACGCGCAAATCAAAAATGGTAAAGAGTATTTTGCTTGGCGGCGAGCGGCGGCGGGGCGGCTTCCTTTGGTCAGAGATTTTTGATAAAGTAGGTTCGAGCGACGTCATAAATATACTGCAAGAACAAGGCCTTGTGTTTAATAAGGTTTTATCGCAAGTGGATGTTCCCGAGTGGGTCTTTTCAAAACCTGAATATATGGTAAGCTTTCTTCGCGGCTTCTTTGATACTGACGGTTCAGTATATCGCCTCCGCTTCGGTATTCAAGTTTCATTTACCAACTACTCCTTGCCAATCTTGAAATCGTTGCATTTGAGAAATTTTTTAAGCAAATGTGGGCAGGTACCCAAGTGGTCAACGGGGACTGGCTGTAAACCAGTTGGCATTGCCTTCGGGGGTTCGAATCCCTCCCTGCCCACCACAATCAAACTTTCAGGAATTTTGCCGATTGAGTCAGCCGCGCGAAGCGCGGAAAGGTATGGAAACACTGACTCGCCGCGCACGGCGCGGCTCGCCAAGCGCAGGTTCGAGCCAAAGATTTCTTTGGCGGCAACCTTTTTCTCTAAAAGGTTGCTATCCCTTGCGATTTTGACGAGGTTTGTAGCGACTTTTATCCAATTTTCGAACGGTTCGAGCCAATCATTCTGCTTTTGTTCAATCCGCGCCATTTTCTCCTCCAGCGTCTTCTTTTCGGATAGCAAGACGGCTTTTTGCTCACGATACACTTCGCGCTCAATATCCTGCTCCAAATAGCCGTCAAGAAGTCGCTGGAGCTTGGTTTGTATGGCGCGGATTTGATTTTGAGATTTAAGAACAAAAGCAGAAACGGATTGGGCGGATACCGCTTTATCTTTTTCTGCCATTGCTAAAAGTTTTTCCGCCCAATCCGAACGCAAAGAAAATTTTTGAAGCAGAGAGGAAATTTGTTTGTCCAGTTCCTCTTGGCGAATACAGGGTTCGGAACATTTCACCGATTTATTTTTCTTGGTGCAGTGATAGTAAATATAATCGTGAACATTTCCATTTTTCTGCTTTTTAACCCTGTATTCGCCAGTTATGGACATTCCACAAGTGTCGCACTTTAACAGTCCGCAAAAATCTTGCGGCTCATACTTTGTTTTGTGGTGCGGCCTTCCTCTCTGCTTCAAAACTTCTTGGACTTTATCAAAAATTTTCTTTGCGATGATTGGCTCGTACTTTCCTTCGTGAAGTTCACCGCCATACTTGAATAGTCCCGTGTAGAACGGGTTGGAAAGGATAAAAGTCGCCCTCGTCTTGTGGATTCTCTTTCCACCGCGGGACATAATCCCGCGTTGCGCCAAAAAGTTAGAAATATCCTCTCAGAAACTGTTGAAAAAGTCCCTTTCGGAGTATCATAGAGGTGTAATCAACTAACCTACGCCCCTATGATACCTCAAAAGAAGAATCGGAAATCATACCCGACAGACCTAAGCGATCAACAATGGAATACCCTATGCCCATTGATTCCCCCTTCAAAGTCTGGAGGAAGACCACGAAATACCGATACGCGAGAAATCATGAATGCCGTGATCTATGTCGTAAAATCAGGATGTGACTGGCGCATGCTCCCCCACGATTTTCCCGAATGGGACATTGTCTACCACTACTTCAGGGCATGGAAGCAAGATGGCACATGGAAAAATATCCATGACACCCTTCGCGGAAAGCTCCGGAAGAAGGTAGGAAAGAACTCCGAGCCAACTGCAGGTATCATTGACGCCCAATCGGTAAAGACCGCAGAAAAAGGGGGGTTCGTGGCTATGATGCTGGGAAAAAGGTAAAGGGACGGAAGCGTCATATTCTGGTTGATACTCTTGGGCTGGTACTTGAAGTCGTGGTGCACGCCGCAGATATTCAAGATCGGGATGGCGCAAAGATTGTATTCAGGAAGATCGGGAAGTATTTCAAAAAGCTACGGGTGGTCTGGGCTGATGGGGCATATGCGGGAAAATTGGTGTCATGGGTGAATCGGTATCATCGCCGCACGCTTCAAATCGTCAAGCGCACCGATCATCTGAAAAGATTCAAGGTTATCCCGAAACGCTGGATTGTCGAGCGGACATTCAGTTGGCTCTACAAATATCGCAGGTTGCGCGCTGACTACGAATACCATATTGATACGAGCGAAGCCATGGTATACATCGCAATGACGCATATTATGGTGCGAAGATTATCAAAAAAATGACTTTTTCAACAGTTTCTTAGCGACTTTATGAACCGTTAAGAGCGAGGGATTTCTTTTTCCTCGCTCTAAGCCGCTAATATACGATCTGTGGACGCCTAAAACTTTGGCAACATCGTCTTGGGACTTGCCCTTTTTAAGCCGAACCTCTCTCAATTTTTTACCGAACTGCAAAACCTCGTTTTTCATAAAAATTTTATCCACTTGCGTTGATTTTATCAAATGTTATATGATTGGTCTATGGAGAGCAATTATATAACAAGCAAAGGGAGAAAAAACTTATTGTGTACGCACGGGTGGGTGGGGCAAACACAACTTCCTTCTTGGCGGCGCATTTCGCAAAGCGACATACGAAATTCGGCGGCGGCGGAAAAATCGGAATCGGAAAGCGAGGGCGGGCAAAAATTCCTTCCCCCCCAACCCCCTTCCTTTTTGCCCGCCCGAGCGTTCAGTTTTCTGCTCCGCCTTTGGCGGAGCAATCAATCGGGATTTTGTTCAAAAAAGGTTCGAGCTTCGTTCGGGCTGCCGGGAATCGAACCCGGTCTCCGTGTACCCAAAACACGTGTACTGCCGGTATACTACAGCCCGCGAAAAAAGTGTAAAACGTGGAACACCTTTAGTACTGCCTCTCCCAAACGGCGTTTTCCAGATGCCC
>JACOUK010000021.1 GCA_016177905.1 Candidatus Spechtiibacteriota bacterium
AAAAGACCTCGGAGACAAGTTTTCAAAATATACGTCAGCTGTTTTTGTGGATTATCGCGGTCTCAATGTTTCAAGCATTGAGACAATTCGGCGGGAACTGCGCAAAGATGGAATTGATTTTAAGGTGGTGAAAAAGACATTATTGCATCGCGCGCTCGACAATGTAAAAATAAACTTCGATATCCATGCGTTTCAGGGCCAGCTCGCGGTGGTTTTTGGATACGGTGATGAGATAGCGCCGGCGAAACTCATTCATACATTTACAAAAAACTTCGAGCTTTTAAAAATTCTCGGCGGGATATTCGAGGGCATGCTTGTGGGGCCGGAGAAAATTAGCGCGCTTGCGACTGTTCCTGCGAGAGAAGAATTGCTTTCAAAGATGGTGGGGAGTATGCAAGCGCCGATTGGAGGATTTGTGAATGTGTTGGCGGGGAATATAAGGGGGTTGGCGCAAGTGTTAAAAGCTATAAGTCAAAGGTCTTAATGTAATGTAGTAAAAAATATCATGAGTGAAGAAATAAAAAATGAAGAAAAAGTAGAAGTTCCCGAGAAGTTCGCTAAGCTCGTGGAACAAATAGAAAAAATGTCCGTGCTCGATCTTGCGGAACTTGTCAAAGTGCTTGAGAAGAAATTTGGCGTATCTGCGTCGGCACCCGTCGCGGTGGTCGCTGGAGGAACTGCCGGTGGCGCGGAAACAGCGCAAGCTGAAGAAAAGACTTCATTTACCGTTGAGCTCAAGGCCGCCGGGTCAAATAAAATTGGCGTGATTAAGGCCGTGCGGCAAGTAACAGAGCTTGGTCTTAAGGAAGCGAAGGATCTTGTGGAAGCCGCTCCAAAAGTTGTGAAAGAAAATGTCGCGAAAGAGGAAGCGGAGAAGATGAAGAAAATTCTTGAGGAAGCCGGAGCGCAAGTGGAACTGAAGTAGCCGAATATAATAGAAAAGCCCTTTCGACGTAGTCGAAAGGGCTTTTCGAAGCTTGGTGAATAATTGCTTCTGGCGGATTTGAGGCCTGTTTTGGCATGGTCTCCGGTCGCAGTCGGAGCAAAACAGGCCGAGCCTCGCAGGCGGCCGCTGGGCCGCCGAGAATGAGCCAGAAGCAATTATTCACCAAGCTCTTTACATATCGGTTGACGAGTTTAAAAATATGGCGGTATACTAGAATGATTATGATGAGCGATGCTATGCTGGAACAACTTTTTGAGTCGCTTAGTAAGGTGAGATTACTCAAGCTTTTTTTACGCAACCAAAAATTGAAGTTACGGATATCTGAAGCTTGCGTAAGATCACAGCTTGACGCGCGCGCCTGCAAAGTAGCGCTCGAAAAATTGAGAAAAGCCGGGATCCTGAAGAGCTACAGCCATACCTTGCGTCGGGCAAGAGTATATTTTATAAACCCCGCCTTTACATTGTTTGAGGAATTGCGAAATTTGGTGTTAAAGTCATCGCCCGCGTCAAAAACGAGGATTGTGCAGAGGGTGCGGGGGACTGGAAGGATAAAACTGCTTGTATTATCGGGAGTTTTTCTGAAGCCCGATCGCGAGCTTGCGCGCACCGACCTTTTGGTTGTGGGCGACGATGTTTCGGAAAAGCGCTTTAAAAAATTTTTGAAAGAACTTGAGGCGGAAATGGGGTGCGAAATAGAATACAGCCTTCTTACTTCCGACGAGTTCCGGTATCGGCACGAAATGCTCGATCGCTTTCTGCGCGATATTTTTGAGCATCCGCACGAGATGCTGATCAATAAGATGGGAGTGTAGATGAAGGAGAGGGCGCATAGCTCAGCTGGTTAGAGCGTTGCATTCACATTGCAGAGGTCTGTGGTTCGAGTCCACATGCGCCCATCAGAGCATATCCAAAAGACTGCGGATGTGTTTTTTTGTTTTCAGTAATATGGTATAATAATCTTAAAAGTCGAAGAGTGATAAAGCGTATTAATGCATAATTTCATTTATGACGATCACACCAAATTTGTTAGTAGATTTTAGCGGAATAATCGTCGGCATCATTTCGGTTCTCATGATTGTAAAGCTGAAAGGAGCATTGGGCGGCAGGATGGGAGGGGCTCTCAACATGGTGCTTTTGGGAATAGTGGCGAATATCCTTGCCTTAACGTACACCGTAGTTTTTATGAAACTTAAGCTTTTCTCAAACCCTTTGCCATTTGACGCGCACCATCTCTTGATGACGATAAGCATGATTTTGTTTGTATTTTCGGCAAAAAAGTTTTCTTCTCTGGTCCGGCCCTAACCAAAAACGAATCTGTGCGGGGTTACGCCCTCGTTATCAAGCGAAAATCTTCTTATATGGCAGATTACAATTTTGGAGTAATCAAAAAATTTGCCTTGGAATTGGGACAAGCATCAGTAAGCCTTATGGGGAGCAAAGGGCTTCGTGTTATTTTAGAGAAAGAGTTTCCCGGAGGAGAAATCAAAATCAACGCTTTAGGAAAAATCACAATCAGAGAAGAACATGCGAAAGAAAGTATAAGAAAGTTTTTGGAAATTGTAACCGGTACGTTCGTAAGGAACTTTGGCTACGCGTTCTCCGAACATTCCTTGGAGAATGTGTATAACAATTTTAAGAACAGATACGGCGAGAGTCCGGAGGTCTTGGAGATCCTGGGATTTTTACCGGAAGGTTCGTTGGAAAAAGAAAAGATTAAATATCTCACAAAGAGCGAGCTTGAACAAGAAGTTTTGAAAAGAACCAGAGACCTGCAGGAATTAAACGCTAATCTCGAAAGGACTGTTGT
>JACOUK010000022.1 GCA_016177905.1 Candidatus Spechtiibacteriota bacterium
CCATCGCTTTTTTATAAAGAAGATGAGAAGCGCAAATTCCAAGATTCCGAGCGTTCCTAAAAAAAGAATTTTCGGAAGCGAGACAACGCGAAGCACAGAAGTTGGATCAAAGAGAAAGGCGCCAACGGCAAGAGAGGAAGATGTGATAAGGTTGAGAATTGTCCATGCAGTCGTCAAAAACACGATGGCGTGAAGGGAGACGTTGAGGCGTTTGTAAAAAGCGTAGGTGACAACATTTGCCCCAACGAAAGGGACCAGCTGATTGCCCAAAACATCTAAAATCGCAATCTGCACAGCGGTTTTGAGTTTCACCTTAAAGCCCGTTATCTCGAGCAAAATTTTTGAAAGCCAGCCGTCTCCGATGTAACAAAAAATTTGCGAAAGGGCGACAAAAAAGAGGAAGGTTTTATCTGCTTCGTAAAGCATGAGGGGCAAGCTGAACTCTGTTGTCTTGAATTTCGCGTAAAGAACAAAAGAGGCTTTGATAACCAAAGCGAGAACCAAAGCGTAACGTATGTACCTCATCATAATGCATCTATCGTAACAGAAAAAATGCGTGAAGTCTACGAGCGAGAGGCGCCGCAACTGCATTGCATTGCATTGCATTGACATACTGTCGTCCCTTGAGTAAGATACAAAATATGCCGACAATACATCAACTTACCAAGAGGCCTCGCAGGAAGACGAGAAAAAGAACAAAAGCGCCGGCGCTCGCGCGCGGTTTTAATGTGTTGAAAAACAAACCGATATACTACAGCTCCCCGTTTCGTCGCGGCGTGTGCGTGAGAGTAACGACCACGACCCCCAAAAAGCCAAACTCTGCCCTGCGCAAGATCGCCCGGGTGCGGCTCACCAATGGCATGGAAGTGACCGCGTATATTCCCGGGGAAGGGCACAATCTGCAGGAGCACTCCGTTGTTGTTATTCGCGGAGGAAGAGTGAAGGATTTGCCGGGAGTGCGGTACCATATCGTGCGGGGAGTGCTTGATACGGCGGGAGTGGAAGCAAGAAAACAACAGAGAAGCAAATACGGAGCAAAAACTCCGAAAGAATAAAATACATAGAGCAACTCATATTTATGCGGCGAAAACGTCATCCAAAAAGAGAAATTCTTCCAGACTCAAAATACAGCAATCCCATTGTTGCCGTATTGATTAATTATGTTATGTGGGATGGAGAAAAGAGCGTAGCGAGGAAAATAGTCTACGACGCGTTTGGCGTGATCGCCGAAAAAACAAAGAAAGACCCGGTAGAAGTATTCGACGAAGCGATTAAAAATACCTCACCGATGCTGGAAGTGAAATCAAAACGCGTGGGAGGAGCGAATTATCAAGTCCCAAAGCAGGTAAAGGGGGACAGGCGGCTGACTCTTGCTTTGCGTTGGATAATTCAGGCCGCGCGCGCGAGAAAAGGAACGCAGATGTCCTCCAAACTCGCCGAAGAACTCATGCAGGCGGCGGAAAATTCGGGGTCGGCCGTAAAGAAAAAAGAGGATACCCATCGAATGGCTCACGCGAACCGCGCATTCGCTCATTTTTCTTGGTAATGAAATGATATGAGGGCCTACCCTATTGAGAAAAACCGCGATATTGGGATTATAGCCCATATAGACGCCGGGAAAACAACTGTATCCGAGCGTATTTTGTTTTACACCGGAGTCTCTCATCGCATGGGAGAGGTGCATACGGGAGATACGATAATGGATTGGATGGAACAGGAACGGGAAAGAGGAATCACCATAACCGCCGCGGCGACCACTTGTTTTTGGGTTCCGACAGAATATCCTAGAGAAGATAAAACTCACGAATATCGAATCAACCTTATTGACACTCCAGGCCACGTGGATTTCACGGTTGAGGTCGAAAGATCTCTCCGGGTCCTTGACGGAGGAGTCGTGGTATTCGATGGGGTTTCGGGAGTGGAGCCGCAGTCAGAGACCGTCTGGCACCAGGCGGATAAATACAAGGTGCCGCGGATTTGTTTTATCAATAAGCTCGATCGCATGGGGGCAAGTTTTGAAAAGAGCTTCCAATCAATTCTTGACAGGCTTACACCAAACGCGATTCCGGCACAGATGCCGATAGGCATTGAATCTTCCTTTGAAGGAGTAGTCGATCTATTGGAGCAAAAAGCAGTTCGTTTTTCTGGAGAACACGGCGAGATTATTGAAAAGAGCGAAGTGCCGGAAAACCTCAAGGAAGAAACAAAAAAGCAAAGAGAAAAACTTGTGGCGAAAATCGCGGAACAAGACGATGCGCTCACGGAGAAATTTTTGAATGGCAAAGAGTTGAGCCTTGAAGAGTTGCGCCGGGGGCTACGCAAAGGTACTATAGCAAATACTATCGTGCCGGTGTTTTGCGGCCCCGCGCTTCACAACAGAGGAGTTCAGCTTTTGCTTGACGCGGTTATCTATTATCTTCCAAGTCCGGCGGATTTGCCGCCAGTAAAAGGCGAGAATCCCAAAACAGGCGAAGAAATGTTACGAGAAGCCCGGGATGACGAAAAGTTTTCCGCGCTCGCGTTTAAGATAGCCACCGATCCTTTTATTGGCCAGCTTGTATATTTCCGCGTATATTCGGGAAGTCTGAATAAAGGTTCTTATGTGCTCAACGCAACGTCAGAAGAAAAAGAGAGGATCGGGAGAATTGTCCGCATGCACGCGAATCAGCGAGAGGAGGTGGATCAAATCTACGCGGGAGAGATTGGCGCCGCTGTCGGTTTAAAAAAGACGACGACAGGAGATACGTTGTCTGATCCGGATCACGCGATTCTTCTTGAAAAAATTATTTTCCCGGAGCCTGTAATCTCTATACGCATTGAGCCAAAAACAAAAGCGGATCAGGAGAAGATGGGCATGGCGCTCCATCGGCTCGCGGAAGAAGATCCGACATTCCGCGTAGAGACGGATCAGGAGACGGGTGATACCATTATATCGGGAATGGGGGAGCTTCATCTTGAGATTATCGTGGATCGGATGTTTCGGGAGTTTAAAGTTGGCGCGAATGTCGGCCAGCCTCAAGTCGCGTACCGAGAGAGCATCAAAGATACCGCCGAGGCTGAAGGAAAATATATTCGTCAGTCCGGCGGACGGGGTCAATACGGCCATGTCTGGCTTCGTCTCGAGCCGCTTGCGAGGGGCGGCGGATTTGAATTTTTGGATGAGATAAAAGGGGGTATTATTCCAAAGGAGTATATCGGGGCTGTGGAGAAAGGAATTCGCGAAGCAATGGATAGGGGAGTGCTCGCGGGTTATAAGCTCACAGATCTTCAGGCAACGCTCTATGATGGTTCATATCACGAGGTAGATTCATCAGAAGCGGCGTTTAAGATTGCCGGGTCCATAGCCCTTCAAGAGGCCGCGAGGCGCGCGCGCCTTGTGCTCCTCGAGCCGCTGATGAAAATAGAGGTGGTGGTGCCGGAGGCTTTTATTGGCGATATCACCGGAGATCTATCGGCCCGGCGCGCGATGATTGAAGAAATGGGAGAGAGAGGAACTATGAAAACAGTCGCCGCAAAAGTGCCACTTGCCACAATGTTTGGATATGCGACACAGCTTCGTTCAATGACTCAAGGTCGGGGACTGTACACCATGGAATTCAGCCATTACGCGGAAGTGCCGCAAAATGTGGCGCAAGGAATAATTGAAGGGAGAAAATAAAGGACTTGGCCTCCGACTTTAGTCGGAGTTGCCAAACCTTTACCCCGCAGCTGCGGGGTGCTCATTATTGCAAGCCATTCGAGCGTCGCACTTCGCTACGCTCAGTGCTTGCTCTCATGGGCAATAATGGCATGAATTGCGAATTTTGCAGAAGCCAAAAAAATATAAACTGGAAAGACGAAATCATGCTCCGGAACTTTTTGTCAGAACAGGCAAAAATTCTTCCGCGCAAAAAAACGCGCCTCTGCGCGAAGCATCAGCGTCACATCGCAAAAACCATAAAGAGATCGCGAATCATGGGCGTGCTTCCATTCGTCGCGCGATAATCGCCTCTCTCGTCTATTCTCTTATTCTCTAGAACTTGGCGAGATAATTGTATTCTGGCGGATTTGAGGGCTGGTTTGGCATGGTCTCGCCGA
>JACOUK010000006.1 GCA_016177905.1 Candidatus Spechtiibacteriota bacterium
TTATGTTATTTATGATCGCACCCATTATTCTAAGAGAATGAAAGCACGCAAGATTGAAGATGAAAAAATGCGGCGTTTTCTTGAAGAGACAAAGCACGGAAACCGGAAAAACTCTAACCCAACGCAAAGAGGAGAGAAATGAAAGCAATAAGTTTCATGCAGGCGCTCGAGCAAAAGCGGGAAGAAAAAAAGTGGGTGAGCGTTGGTCTAGACACTGATTATGACGAGATTTCCCCGGAGGTTGTGGAGTTTTTAAGAAAGCATTACAACCTGGCGCCATACTTTGCGCGGGGGCCGGTGACGTTCGCGTTTAACAGGGCAATCATCGAGGCAACATGCGATATCGCCGCATGCTATAAGATAAATCCAGAATTCTACGCGGCAAGCGGGCTTCAAGGCTTTTGGGCATTGGAAAGAACCGCGGAGTATCTTTGGAGCATGCACCCAAACGTCCCTTGGATTTTTGACCGAAAATACGGAGACGTCGGACACGCAAACGAAGCATCGGTGCGCTACTGTTTTGGAATTCTTAAAGCTCCCGCGGTTACTGTAAACCCGCTTGTGGGAAGAGACGGCGGGCTCGATGCCTTTTTGTGGCACAAAAATAAAGGGGTATTTGTATGGTGTCAGAGTTCGAATAAAGGCGCGCTGGATTTTCAGGATCCCGAGCGGCTTAGCCTTCGAGTTGTTCTTAAGGTGCACCATGACTGGAACGCATTAGGAAACTGCGGGCTTGTGGTTGGAGCGAAAAATCCTGCGCGCATGGGCGAGATTCGAAAATGGGCCAAGGGTTTGCCTTTCCTTGTGCCGGGCGTTGGTGAGCAGGGCGGAGATTTGAAGGAGGCAGTAAAAGCCTCGCTCTACAGAAACTTCGATACTGGAGAGATCACCTTGCCTGCGCTTTTCAACTCATCTCGAGGGATCATCTTTGCGTCGCACGGCGAGGATTTCGCGGAGATGGCGCGCGCGAAAGTCATTGAGCTTAATAGCGCGATTGGGAAAATACTGGAGGAGTAGGCGTATGAGTGTCTACTATGCGTGTCTCGCGTTGGATTGGCCGCTTTCAAAAGGCGCCCTCGCGTACGATCTGTATGAAAAAGGAGCGGTGAAACCCGGCCCTCTTACGGGCGAAGACGTGAAGCGAATCGCACGAGAGCTTTTTCAAGCTGTCTGGCAGACAGGGGTTGGGTATTCGTTGGTTGCCGGCATCCCTCACGCGGGCGAGCCTATGGCAAAAGAATTCCGCGCGTTTCTTACAGACGGCGGGTCTTATGAGGCGCAACTGTTTAAAACGGGCTCAGGAGAATCGCGCAGGATTTCGGCATTCAGCGCTACCCGTTCTGGGAAAACAGAAAAAGGGCAGTCCGTTTTGCTTCTGGATGACGCAATCTCCGGAGGCGATACAAAGTGGGAAGCGATACGCGCGGTGGAACAAGCAGGACACCACGTTGCGGCTATTGTAGTGCTTGTTGACAGGGAGCAGGGCGGTTCTGAAGCGCTTGAAAAACGCGGGTACAAAGTGATTTCCGTGTTCCGGCTTTCGCAGCTTCTTGTTTTCTATATTGTGACTGCGCGGATATTTAGAACGAACTTTGAAGATATTATGGGTTATCTTGAAAGGTCTCGAAAAATAATTGCCGCTTCTTAAGCGGCTTTTGTTTTTTGAAGACGTTCTTGAAGACGTTCCTTCCTTCGAACATTTGCTTCCATGTACCTTTGTATTTCATCTTTTGTTTCCGGACTCACTCCATACCGCATGGGGGCCGCGACTATTTTTGGATGCCCGGACTCGGGATCTATCTCGTCCAGTTCCTCTGTCGCGACAAAGGTGAAGTAGGTGCTTGAAAGATGTTGAATTTTGCCGGTTCTTTTCCTCTTGACGCTTGCCCTGACGCCAATTTCACAAGATGTGTTCCACGTCCTGTTTATAGAGGCGTCTAGGAGAAGAAGGTCGCCTTTATAGACCGTTACATCAAAGGGAATGCCGTCTATACATTTTGTTCCGTAGGATTGCCCGTCGGTATGGTTGAAAAAGAGAGTTCCGGCAAGTTTGTCCATCGTTGCAACCAGCATCCCGCCAAACATTTTATCTTGCGGGTTCAGATCTTGCGGGAAAATATGAGCGGGGTAATTTTTTACCGCTGTGGCGCGTACCGGCCTTGTCTTTTCTTTCATTTTCTATCCTCCAGCTTTACGTTGATTTCGCTTTCTTTTCCATTGCGCAATATCTTGCATTTGAGCGAATCTCCAACCTTATGTTTTGAAACAACATCCTGGACCGTGTTTTCCGTGGTGATTTTTATTCCATCGCATTCAAGGATGATATCGAATTCTTTAAGGCCCGCTTTTGCGGCAGATGATCCGGGAACGACCGCATGTTTGCCAAGCGGTTCGCGCACAATCATCGCTCCGTATCCAACCGGTAATTTATTTTGTTTCTGCACCATTTCATCAATAATAATATAGCGGACTCCAAAGAAGGGCTGGCGCACATGGCCAAATTTTTTAAGTTCTTCGAGGTCCAATCTCGCGTTGTTTACGGGAATC
>JACOUK010000003.1 GCA_016177905.1 Candidatus Spechtiibacteriota bacterium
AAAACGCGGGAAACCGCCAGATCCAAGATCGCGGGCGGCGCTTATCTCGCCGGTCTCTTCGACGGCGCGCTCAAAATGGTAGCCGCAACGCCGAAGCGCGCTCGCGGGATTGTCGTTTATGTTTTCGATAAGGATTTTCATATGAAGAATGTTAGCATGCATTTGTCTTAGAGGCAATAAAATCCCCCGCAGTTGCGGGGGTTGTTTTATTGTAGCGTAGAATTTCTATTTTCCGCGATCTTTTCCGGCGAGCGCAACTTGTTCTATCCCAACAAGATAGGAAGCCATTCGAAGAGAATGTTTGGCTTGCCCTTTTTTGTATGCCTCAAGCGTCCTGTCAGTTGCTTCAGCCATCTTTGCTTCCATCTTCTCGTACACTTCTGTCCTTGTCCAGGAGTACCATTCGGTGTTTTGCACATATTCGAAATATGACACGAGAACCCCTGCCGCATTTGCCAAGATATCAGGCACAATAATGCAGTACGGATTTCGTTTAAGGAGGCCTTTTTCTCCTCCCGGCGTAACAGGTCCGTTCGCTCCTTCTATGACAAGAAGGGTTTGTATTTCTTGCGCATTGCTTTCGGTGATCGCGTTTTCAAGCGCTGCGGGGATCAAGATGTCTGAAGGGATACTCCAAAATGCGTCTCGATTTCTCGTCTCGGCCTCTGGGAAGCCTGCCACCGTCGGTTCTCGAAGCGCGATGTTGGGGATATCTCTGCGCGCAGTTTTTTCTGTGCTTATAATTCTTTTTGCTTCTTCAAACGCGATCCGTTGCTGCGCCATATACTCGTTGAGTTTCGGAATGGAGATCCCACTCTCGTTGTATATGGCGCCTCCCTTGTCGCAAATTGCGACTATGTTCATTCCTATGTCATAAAATTCTTGCGCGGCAACAGAACCCACGTTTCCGTACCCTTGGATCGCTACGCGCGGTTTTTCCGGCATGACAAGGCCCATTTTGGAAATTACCCGTTGCGCGACGATTCTCAAGCCTCTTCCTGTGGCCTCTTTTCTTCCGTGAGAACCTCGAAGTCGCAGGGGTTTGCCGGTAACCACGTTATAGCAGTCTCCTATGCCTTGCCGTGCCGAGTATTCATCGAATATCCACGCCATCACTTGTTCATTTGTGCCTGCGTCAGGAGCGGGAATGTAAATGTGTGGCGAAAGAAAGGGCATTAAACGTCTGGTAAGATTGCTAGTCAGGCGTTTCAGCTCTTCGTTTGAATGTTCGGCCGGAGCGCATATGACTCCGCACTTGCCTCCGCCGAAGGGGACATTTACCAGGGCAGTTTTCCATGTCATCCACATTGCGAGAGCCTTTACTTCATCAAAAGTAACATTAGGATCGTATCGCACCCCGCCCTTAAAGTATCCGTTGAGTTTTGAATGAAGAACGACAAAGGCTCTTGCCAACTTTGGCTCCCCATCGTCCATTGGGAAAACGAAATTTGTTTCAGTCGCCCATTCTGGTTCCCGCAGTCGAAGGTATAGGGATTTTGGCAGTTTTAAGATGTGCGCGGCTTCCTCGAATTGCTGAAGAGCAGTCTGGTACGCGTTTTCCATTTTCACCTCCTCTATGTCAAAGTTCAATTTTGCCAAGCAAGTGTATTCTACGATTTTCGTTCAGAAATGTCCAGTCGTTTGCCAAAACAAAAAGCCTCTGTAAGCCTAAGTAAAATAATCGAGAATTCACTGATTGTCGGAAAGCTTAGCTTCCATTGACCAATCTTAGCTTGGTCGGGGTGGGGAGAGTCGGACTCCCGTCGCAAGACCCCCAGCCTTGCATACTAACCGTTGTACTACACCCCGTTTTATTTAGTATAATAGAACGTTATGAATAATGGAAGAAGGCATCCATACGTTATAAAAAAGCAAGCTAAAAAGTTGCGCCAGCAAGGATTTACTCATCGTGAAATAGCAAAAAAGTTGATGATAGGGCTCGGTAGTGCGTGGTTGTGAACTAAAGGAATCGTCTTAACCTTAGAGCAGAAAGAATCTCTCAAGGAAGGAAGCAGGAAAAGATCATATATTTCTTCTAGTCCAGAAAGAAAGAGAAGAATGAGAGAGCTAGCCAGAACAAATTTTTCCCCTTACTGGCGCAGGAGACCATCTGATACAGAGATGCTTCAGAGAATTAAGGATTTCTATATTCGGCAGGGTCGCATTCCTCTCAAGAAAGAGTTTAACAACACATATAAAGAGTACAAAAGACGTTTTGGGAGTTGGAATAGAGCAGTGGAATTGGCAGGATTCGAGCCTCATCGAGTCATCTTTTCTAAGAAGTTTTTCTCACAGGATGGGCATGTCTGCGATTCTTTTGCGGAGAAGATTATTGATGACTGGTTTTCACGGAATAAGATTTTTCATATACGAAACGTACCTTATGGCAGTACCAAAATGACAGCTGATTTTGCTATGGGGGACATGCGAGTCGAATACTTCGGCCTTACTGGAGAGGTGCAAGGATACGATGAGGTTATAAGGAAAAAAAGGGATCTTTGCGCGAAGCTAGGCTTAAAACTTGTGGAAATTTATCCTTCAGAGTTATTTTCTAAAGATTTTAAAAAATGTCTTGGGAGAATACTTTGGGAAGTTAAGGGTTCTGCGTGATCATGCTAATCTTCTCTATTTCATCTTATGCATTGCCTTGATGCATTTCGTGCAGGCTTTTACTCTTTTTCCGGAAGGAATTCCTGATTTTTCAAACACCAAGCGCACCCATTGGAGATTTGGGTATTTACGCGATCGCACGGTCGGGTTATAATTACCGCGAAGGAGCTTTCTCTTTCCTTGCATATGCGATTGTTTTCCGCAGAGGGAACAGGAAGTCGCCATGTGAAATTTTTAGCTCTATTATTATAACCTAAAGTATAGCAGTTTGTAGGACTTTTTGCAACTATGAACGATTTTTATCTTCTCACCTTTCAGCTCCTGGTGCTCGTGATGTCGGTGGTAATTCACGAAGTGTCTCATGGAATCGTGGCGCTGTGGCAAGGAGATCCTACGGCGAAACTCGCGGGAAGATTGACCATAAACCCCATGAAACACCTTGATCCCCTCGGTTCTTTTTTGGTGCCTGTTGGACTTTTCATCATCTCTCGCGGGAGTTTTGTTTTTGGCTGGGCAAAACCAGTGCCGTATAACCCCTACAATTTGCGTAATCAAAAATGGGGGAGCGCTATGGTTGGGCTCGCGGGGCCGTTCGCAAATTTTTCGATCGCGATCCTTTTTGGCCTTTTTGTCCGGTTTTTGCCGCTTCAATCCGGCTTCCCATTCATACAGAATGTCTTTCAGCTTTTCGTTCTCATTGTGATGCTGAATGTTTTCCTTGGAGTGTTTAATCTCGTTCCGATTCCTCCGCTCGATGGCTCAAAGCTCCTTTTTTCATTTCTTCCCGCGAGTATGAGTTCCGCGCGCATATTCCTTGAGCGGAACGGATTCCTTGTGCTTTTGTTTTTTTTGTTTTTCGGGTTTCAGCTCATCTCACCCATTGTGGGAGTTCTTTTCCGGCTGATTACCGGAATAGGAGCATAACTAAAACCCCCCGCCCTGTCTGCCGAAGGCAGAAGTTGCGAGGGGTCTTAGTTCATGTCGAGACTTTCAGAGTTGCGCGTCAAGCCCTTCGGTTGCGGTGTCTTCAGATGCTCCGGTTGCGCCGCACGCTTTCCGATCTTTTTTAAATTGCCGCCAAGCTTGCTGACGGGAATTTCGGAGACTTTTTTTGGCATTTTGCGAGGAGCTTTTGAATGTCTGCTCTGCGGTTTTCAGAGCTTCTTTGCGCGCAGTTTCATCCGTGTTGTTCCAAGCGGCCTTGAATGCATCAAGCCTTGTCTGGAGCGCTGATTTCATCGCGTCGTAGTACGTGGTAAAAGCGTTAATGACCGCAGTATCGCGTTTCTCGACTGCTTGTATCATACATGCTCGATCCAGCTGCTTTTGGGGGGATGTTTGCGGTTTTGTTGATGTCGCGGTCAGAGTTGCCTTGTTTTTTTCATTTTGCTTCCCTTTTGGTCCTGCCTGGGCTATTGCCGAAAACGCAAGCGCGAAGATTGCGGCGGACGCAAGGGTTGTGAGGATAAGATGTTTTCTTGTCATATTTGTTTTGGGCATATTAGTTACTTGCCGACCTTTCCCATAGAATTCTCTATTTGATTTCGATATTTCCCAGTATACATCAAGTTTTTTCAAACGCATATCCCCGCGACTGTGCATTCTGAATGATAGGCCGCAACGCCAAAACTGTTTCCGCGTGATTCTTATGAAAACGATCTTCTCCTCCGTCGTGGAAAAGAACAATGGAGTCCGGCTTTACATTGTCTACAACGTTTTTCTCGATAGTTTTTGCTGAAATTTTTTTCCAGTCGCAGGAAGCAATATCCCAATACACAATTTTGTATCCTTGCGAGCGAAGATATTTTTGGATCGAAGGCGCGAGAATTCCCCATGGAGGGCGGAAAAGTTTCGTGGTGATTCCGGTTGCTCTTTGTATAATGACAGCGGTTTTTTCTATCTCGGATATAAGAAACTTCGGCGCCAAGAAACTTGCATATGTAAGAATGCGCGAATGAGAATACGTGTGGTTCCCCACCACGTGTCCTTCGCGCACCATGCGTTTTACAACTTCCGGATAGTGCTCAACGTTTTTCCCGCACACAAAAAAAGTTGCTCGTATATCAAATTCTTTTAAAATATCGAGAATCTGCGAAGTGTACGGTTCGTTTGGTCCGTCATCGAAGGTTAAAAAAACTTTTGGCGGCGTTAGCGCTTCTGTTTCCATTGCGTGTGCTTGATTCCCTCGAGCGAGTTTTTGAGAGTCGCCTCCTGTTTTTCCAAGACGCCTACCACAGAAGTTATTTTTTTCCTCACTTGTGCTACTTCTTTCGCGTGTGAGACTGGAGGATTCGCGATATAGAACAGGAACGCGAGAGAGACAATGCCAAGAGAAACGGGAAGCAGTAAAAATCGCTGGAGAAACGGCGTTTCGTTTCGTATGGTCGGCAGATTCGCGAGCTTGTGTTTTTTAAGGAGCATTCTGATAATGCCATTGGGGGCGTATGTTACGAGAGCGAGCAGAAGTCCGTTTTTAAATCTCCTGCCGGAAGTTTGAACGCGGAAACGCGGATCCAATATCACTTGGCCTGTTTTTCGCAACCGTTGAGAAAGATCGGCATCTTCGCCAAGATGCAGTTTGGTGTTGAATCCGCCGATTTGATAAAACGCATTTTTTCGCACCGCAAAATTTGCTCCCGGTAAAGTCCATCCGCCCGAGCATGTTTTGTCGAGAATCCATGCCGGGTACAACAAGTATCGCGTCGCAAACCGCGCGGTGAACGGGCCTGAACAAAGCGTGTAGAGACCTCCAAAAGCAACTATCGCGCGATCTTTTTGAAATTCTGTCACGATCCTTTGGAGCCAGTTTTGAGGAGCAAGCGTATCCGCGTCCGTTGTCGCGATAATACTGCCGCGTGCTTGGCAAAAACCTTTCTGCCGCGCGAATCCGACTCCTCTCTTTGCCTCAAAAACCACCTTGGCTCCAAAACGCTTGGCAATTTCTGTCGTTGCGTCTTTTGAATTGTTGTCCACCACGATTAACTCAAAATTTTGAAAATCTTGGCGGATGATGCTCCAGAGAGTATGCGTCAAAAATTTCTCCTCATTGAACGCGGGAATCACAACTGAAACCAGCGGATTTTGGGGATTTGGGCGAGGATGTATTGGAAATAAGATTGCTGGTTTTTTTCGTCTGTTTTGTAAACGAGCGTAGTATATGAAAAAACTCCCAACAGCGGCGATAGCAATCAAGTTTTCCAGAGACCAATAATTGCGAGATCGAATATACGCCCAAAATGAAAACTCATCAAAGAAGAGTCCGGATCCTATTCCTATAAACGCCATGAATACGAGACTGTTTTTTATCCTCTTTGGATCAAATAGAATGAAAGCGATTAAAAGAAGCGCAAGCCCAAGGAAAAAATGGTGAATATGCACACCATGGATGATGAGCATCGGACTTTGCTGATAGAGCTTTTCAGACACAAAGATAAAGAGACGCATGCCGAGTATGATCATCCAAAAATAAAAAGGAAGGAAATGTATTGTTTCTTTCTCCGTAAAATTTTTCATGAAGATGCGCCCGTTGTTTTTTTTAGTTTTATATAGACCAGAACCCCAAGCGCCAATGGAACCCAGAACGTAAAAATGCGGAAAAGCAAAGAGGCGAGAAGCGCTGCGTGCGGAGGAAACTGAAGCGCCACAAAGACGACGGTGAGGGATGTTTCCATTATACCGGGAGTTTCAGGCATAAGCGTGAATAGGGCAATAGCCGTAGATATGATAAAACCAAACACAAGAAGCGCAAGGGGCGGCCGGAATCCAAAAACTAAAAATGAAAAATAGAGAGTGGCAATGTCTGCTATGTAAAAGAGGAAGCTCGCGAACAAAGCCTTGAAAATTTTTGCTTTGCTGGTCCCCAAAAGATCCGTGGTCTCCGCAAGATGCGTGACAAATGAACGAAGTTTGAGAGGATTTATAAATTCTTTTTTCCGAATCAATGCGCCAAGAGTATT
>JACOUK010000041.1 GCA_016177905.1 Candidatus Spechtiibacteriota bacterium
AAGCTCGTCGTATTGCTTCCCGATTGTTTCGATGTCGAAAACGAGGTAGGACATAAAAAAATCATATCATAAAATTCCTCAAATAAATAGCCCTGCATGTATGCAGGGCCAACTTGAATCTGTTTACTTTTTAGGTTCAGAGGGATTGAAACTCTCGCTTCCCTTGGCGATGTTGCTTACGCTTCCCAGTATTGCGGCGAATGCGGGGAGGTCTGCGCCCCCGCCGCTCTCAACATTAACCTGGGGTACTTTTACGATATTGGGATTCGCTCCTGCGGCATCAAGTACCTTTTGAAGCGCCGCAAGCTGCAGTACTGCTTTTTCGCCAAGTACTGTAGCTTGTGCTTTTTGGCCCCGTGCAATTGCGGTAAGTTCTGCTTCCTGGCCCTCGCCACGGAGCTTTGCGGCCTGTTTCTGCTGCTCGGCAACCTTCACCTGTTGCTCGGCGACTTGCACATCGATTTGTGCTCCCACGAGTCTATCCTGCTGATCGGCAGTTGCTCGCGCCTGCTCAGTCTGGATGCGCTGGTCTTGAGCATTCTTCTCTTGCTCGTACGTCTTGGTGAGCTGAACGGCAAGTTGGTTGCGAAGAACTGCTACCAGAAGCTCGGGAGGTATAATTGGATCTCCGAACCTCACTTCCTTGATAGAAACGCCCGCCTTTACTCCTTCGGGCCGAATGGTTTCTTCGACCTTCTTCTCGATCAGTGCGCGTTGATCCTGAAGATCGAGAACTTTTCTTTCTGGCTCTCCCGCAATATTCCGCAACACACTTCGTATAGTGGGCGTCAGAATTTTATCCTCGACATCTCTTAGTCCGCCGACTGACGCGACCACAAACGGAGCATCCTCTGCTGAAACTTGCGCGATGACTCGGAGTTCCAAAGGAACTATCCACCCTTGCACACGCACCGCGATCGCAGGGTCCGCGGCATCAGAAGGCACGGGAACGTTCTCTGCTCTTTCTACCTGCGTAATCTTGCCTTCCTGGTCTACGCGCAGATCAATAAAATGGCGTGTATACCCGCCTTTGTATTCCCATGCTTCGGCGCGAGTGCTTATCTTGGTCACTTCATACGCATGCCGATTCAGATAGTATCGAGCGGGTTGCAAAGGCACATTCCATATACCGACACACCCTTTTGACACCAGAGGGTTGCTCAAAGCCCCACTCTTACTATCGTGAAGAATTGGCTGACAGTCATATTCAGGTTTTTCTTGAACGTTTGACTTGACTACCCCCACAATGCCGGCCTCAATATTAGTTGCTTTCTCTGCCGTTACGTTGAAGAGATGGTGGTTATACCGATACGTTCCGGGAGGCCACACAGTAAGCTGGGGCCCTTTTTGACCATTGTGCTCGAGAAAATACTCCGCATCCATCATTTGCTCAAACTGCTCTACTGTCCAAGAATCTGCCAAAAACTGACCCGGCCGCAACGGCTTCCCATCCACTGCCACCACATAGCCATACTGATCATCTGCGATCTCGATGACTTTGAAGTTTTCCACCTTGTTCATTACTTTAAGCAGTGGAACGAAATGAAATCCTGGCGAAAGGGTCCTAGCCTGGGGACCATTTTGCCCGGGTAAGGCAACCACCTGCCCCGGAGGCATCGACTGACCAAAATACACCCTGGTTAAGTGCCCAACTTCATCGCCTCCTACATGGGTAAAAGAGCTGGCAAAAAAGAGTAGCACAGCTCCCACTGAAGCGAACGCCGCGACGAGATAACAAGCGTACTGGATTGCAGTTGCGCTCTCACTATCCTTGCCTTTCTGCGCCTGTGCATAGAGAAATGCCAGCAACGCTACGACACCTACAACTAAACCGCCAAATAGATATCCCATGGTCCTTTCCTCCTTTTCTACTTTAGTGCTTCGAATTCACCCGAGTCCGTTGTTTCCCCAGCGCTCTAGCTCATGTCTCTTGTCCTCCTTTCTTGCGCTTCCCTTTCTTGCGCTTGTATTTCCCTCTCCCGTGCACGGCCGGCCTGGTATATGAACACACCAAGTCCGACCGCGATGAGTGTAACCACCCCGCCAATTACGAAAGCCATAACTCATCTCCTTTCCTGCCTTCTTGGCAAAGAACATTTTTGAATGTATCTGCTTTTGCGCAGACTTTACATCGTACCTCTTCCTTAAAAATCTGTCAAGGGTACTCTCATACCACCGTAAGCTCCTTACTCTTGATTGTATCAAGGCCATCAAAGACAAATCGGCCTTGAAATTTTTTGCCCGCCAAAAAGAGGGGGAACCAATGGGCGTCGTCCGCCCACATTTCACTGAAAGGAATTTCGCTTATATCAAACCATTGCGGCCTCATCTCTTCTGTTTCCTGCGGCTCGCCTTCAAATTCGCTCGCGCGGAAAATATGGACCTCTAAAGTCTCCTGATTTCCTTTGAACTCAAACTCCACGACTCCGGCCGCGAAAAGTTTGGTGACGGTAATTCCCGCCTCTTCAAGTATTTCGCGCTTCGCCGCTTCTTTTATTGTTTCTCCTCCCTCCACCTTTCCTCCAAAACCATTCCAGCGCCCCATGCCGAACCCCCGCTTTTTCATGCCTAAAAGAACTTTGTCGCCTTTATGAATGATCGCGAGGGTGAGGATTTTACGCATGTTATACTTATTCCCACGGATTGCCGCTGGATAATCTGCGGGACTCTGTGAGAGAGAACGGCACTCGCGGAGTCTCTTTTTCTTTTTCTTCAATCAGGGCATGATTTTTTTCCCGCGATTGCTGTTCTTCGACGCTTGCAATTTTATGCGCTTCGTCGTAACTTAACCCCTTTTTTGCTATAAGATTGCGTTCCGTAAGTTCGTGTTGAACCGTATATTCAAGCTCCACGGCGTTTATTGCGCTATCAAGCCAAATCTCTCCTTCGGGAATAAAATTATATACATGATCATTGCCGCCAAAAAGAAATTCGGAAAGAATTTTCCGGCGAATAAAACTTCCGTTTACTATCCAAACATCTAATCCTTCTCTCTTCCCCATGTAATACTCATACACGCCCTTGAGAGATCGGCGCCTGCCGTTTGCGGGAGGAGGTTCGCTTGGAGGAGGAGTCGCTAGCTGTTTGTCAATTTTATCGCTGTCTTCCTCGTTCATACTTCTATTGTGCCGTATACTTTTTTTAAAAGCTATGTGGATAATTATGAACTCTATGAACTACTTGACATACACAATATATCGTGCTATCATTCAGTCAGGCAACATTCCTACAGGAGGAATACCGATGCAATACCGCTTTGTCTTGATACAGTCATGTCTTCAGGACAACTTCTATTCCATCATCACACTGGAAAAGATTCCTGGGGCCATCGGTAAGTTTTTCGGTGCGAAGATGGAGATTGAAAAATTTCATGGTAGCGGTACAGTCTGGCATAACATGAAGACGGGCCTGCGGGCTGGTTGCAGCGGGAACGCGTTGCATGATTTCTTTATTGGCTCAACGCTAATGGAAAGATTTCTCTTCGACATATGGAATACACATAGGACTCACCCAACTGTCACCCCCGTCGCTTACGATGGGGCTTTTCTTTTATCCTCACTTCCCGTGACACTTTTTATATTTCTTCCCGGACCCGCAGTGGCATGGATCATTCCGCCCGATAGTTTTGTCGGCAGTAGCTGTTTTGGCTGAAGATTTACCCGCTTGCTCTCCCCTTCCCTCCACCTGCGCCAGCCGTTCTTCTCTCGGAGCTTCCTGCAACTCCACTTTGAAAATTGTGTACATCACCTGCAGTTGAAACTGATTGAGCAGTTCTTCAAACATTTTGATACCCTCCCTCTTATACTCCACAAGCGGATCCCTCTGGGCGTAGGCGCGCAAAGAAACGCTGTCCCGCAAATGCTCCATCGTATCCAAATGATCCATCCAAAGAGTATCGAGCGTGCGCAAAAGCACAAACTTCTCAACTCCCCGCATTTTTTCACTGCCGACTTTTTGCTCTCTTTCTTCGTACTCTTTTTTTGCGATACCAAAAACAGCGTTGAATAGTTCATCTCTTAAAGCTTCGGGATCCCCGCCCTTTCGGCCGATTGCGGAAAGTTGCTCATGAAAATCGTTTGGAAGGGGCACCATGCTTTTTGTATTTTCAAAAATTTCTTCGATATTCCATTGCGCGGGATGCTCGGCTGAAGTATGAAAATCAACCATCTTTCCAAGTTCCTCTTCGACAATTTCAAGGACGGCCATGGCTTCTTCAGGGGCAACCATTCTTCTCCGCTTTTCATATATCACCTGCCTCTGCTTATTCATCACTTCATCGTAATCAAGCACATGTTTTCTCGCGTCAAAATGATACCCCTCGATTTTCCCCTGCGCCGACTCAATAGCGCCCGAAATCAGACCGCTCGCAATAGGCTGATCTTCCGGAATCTTCAGTCTTGTCATAAGGCTCTTGATGCGATCCCCCCCAAAAATCCGCATAAGGTCATCCTCAAGCGAAACAAAAAACTGCGACTCTCCCGGATCGCCCTGCCTGCCCGATCGCCCTCGAAGCTGATTATCTATGCGGCGCGCTTCATGCCGCTCCGTGCCAAGCACAAAGAGACCTCCCGCATCACAAACCTTCCGAGCCTCCTCCGGATTTTGAGGGTTCCCCCCCAAGATAATATCCACTCCTCTACCCGCCATGTTGGTCGCGACCGTGACCGCCGCAAATCTCCCGGCTTGGGCGATAATCGCTCCTTCTTTCTCGTGATTTTTCGCGTTCAGCACCTCGTGCTTTATTCCAGCCTTTTCAAAAAACATCGAGATCGCTTCATTATTTTGAATTGATGTCGTGCCCACAAGCACCGGCTGGCCCTTCGCGTTTCGTTTTTTTACTTCCTCAACCACCGCGAGCATCTTCCCTTTTCTCGTCCGAAGCACGAGATCGGAATGGTCTTTGCGAATCATCGGCTTATTCGTGGGAACCGCGACAATCTGAAGTTTATAGACTTTATCGAATTCCTCCGCGGAAGTCATCGCGGTGCCCGTCATGCCCGCGAGTTTCTCGTACATGCGAAAATAATTTTGAAAAGTTATCGAAGCAAGCGTCCGCGACTCTTTCTGCACCTCAACTCCTTCTTTCGCCTCGAGCGCCTGATGAAGACCTTCCGAATATCGGCGCCCGGGCATCAATCTCCCCGTGAATTCATCGACAATAATCACCTCGCCGTTTTTTATCACATAATCTTTGTCTTTCTCAAAAAGAACTTTCGCTCGCAATGCCTGCTCCAGCTGGTGCACATATCGTATGCCGCCGCCTTTTTGAGAGTCGTAGATATTTTCAATCCCAAGAATTTTTTCAAGCTTGCGCACGCCCTGTTCCGTGATTGTCGCGGTTCGCATTTTCTCATCCTTGTTATAGTCTTCATTTTCGACAAGCTCTGGCACAATCCCTGCGAACGTTTTATAGAGCGAAGTAGATTCCTCATCGGGAGCGGAAATGATAAGAGGAGTCCTCGCTTCGTCAATCAGAATTGAATCAACCTCATCTACAATCGCGAAATAATGACCCCTCTGGACCATCTCTTCCTTGGAATACGCCAAATTATCGCGCAAGTAATCAAACCCAAACTCATTATTCGTGCCATAGGTGATATCCGCCGCGTACGCTTCTTTGCGAGAGCAAGGACGAAGATAACTTTCTTCAATCTTAAAACCGCCCAATACATCTCTCGCTTCATCGCGCGGATCTTTTGATGTCTGATACGCGGAATCGTAGAGGTACGCTTGATCATGCACAATCGAACCAACCGACAATCCGAGCGCGCCGTATATCTGCCCCATCCATACCGTATCTCTTTTCGCCAAATAATCATTCACGGTTACCACGTGCACTCCGCGACGAGTTAATGCGTTGAGATACACCGCGGTCGTCGCCGCAAGCGTTTTTCCTTCTCCCGTCTTCATCTCTGCGATTTTGCCCTGATGAAGCACTATTCCGCCCAAAAGCTGGACATCGTAATGGCGCTGTTTCAATGTTCTTTTTGATGCTTCCCGGACAAGCGCGAATGCTTCTGGAAGAATCTCGTCGAGGCTTCTCCCCCCTGCGAAGGGGGAGTCGGAGGGGGTCTGACCTCCCCTACCCCCTCCTTCGTAAGGAGGGGAAACTGCCCGCTTCAACTCCTCGGTTTTTTCTTGCATTTGCTCATCGGAAAACCCCCCGAATTTCTGTTCGAAGGAATTCACTTGATTCACCAAGCCCTGAAGCTTTTTCACTTCCCTCTCGTTCGGATCGCCAAAAACTTTGGAAAACATTGACATATCGAATACAAAATACCACTAAAACCGCGGTCTTGCAAACAAAAAAGCCCCGCCTTATGCGGAGCTCACTATGTCGCTGGCTTGAGACGGAGAAGCTCGTGAAAGAGCTTCTGCCTTACCTGTTCATTGTCTTGGTCTTCTGTGGGATCAAAAAAGTTCTGCCGGAACATCCGGCTTGCTATTGCCGCGCGAAGATCTTCGCCTAAAAGTGCATTGGGTGGGCGCAACTCGTCTTGTTCAAAGACCCTTTCGTGAAGCTTGTTTAAGGCAACGCGCAACATCTCATTTGCCTTCTCCCGCGGCGTTTCCGGAAGTTTCGGCCAAGGATCCATCCCAACAGAGAAAGTTACTTGTCGTAAAAATTTCCCAATAGGGGCGCACGAGAGATGCATTGCGGGCTCAACAATCCTTGCTTTTGCTCTGTCTTTGAGAAGGAAAAGATATACTCTTGGATCCCGTCCCTGATCCTCCAAAAGATACAGTCCTATGCCATTTAGGATTGCTCTGTACCCGCCTTGGGAATTCAGGCTCCATTCAATACCGTACATTCCTTTGGAATTTCCCATCATTCGACACAATTGCTCTACGACGTACACTTGACTTATCATTTTCTCTCCCCTTCAGTCTTTTTAATTTTTGAAGAACATCTCTTCTCCCTATTTTCCCATGCATTGTATAAAAGAGTCAATTTTTTAATTTAAAAA
>JACOUK010000042.1 GCA_016177905.1 Candidatus Spechtiibacteriota bacterium
GTTGGACCTGGAAATCTTTTTTCAAGCATTCTTCCAAACCTTCTTGTGCGAGGCGTGTCTTATGCGATACGAAGATCAAAGGCAAAAAAGATATACATCGCGAATCTTTTTACCCAGCCCGGGCATACGGATCATTTTACTGTTTTGGAATTTGTCCGGGTACTTGCTTCATATATCGGAGAAGATGTTTTTGACCATATAATTTACAATAATCGTTTTCCCGACTCTTTTTCGAATGCAGGCGCGAACGCGTCAGTTGGAGCGCCGGTGGCGAGTGGCGTATTCGCGAAAAAAGATAAGAGGTTTATCGGGCGATCAGTCGCGAGTTCTCTGATACGGCGCACGAGCGCGTCTGATCCAATCGCGCGGATTCGGAATCCCTTCTTGCATGATCCTTTGAAGCTGGGAAAAGTAATTTGGGAGGTTGCGCGATTATGAAAATTATTCTTGATTTCGATCATACTCTTTTTGACACCCCGCGCTTGAAGCGGGCAGTAGAAAGCGTGTTTTTAAAACACGGAGTAAGCCACGATCTTTTTTTGCGTACCCTTGAACAATCGAAGGGCGAGGGACGCGACTGGAAACCGGAGCGGCAATTTGCCATTCTCAAATCGCGCGGAGTTCCACATGTCGATAGTATCAAAGACGACTTTGTACAAGTGCTTCATGGAAGCCACGTATTTTTGTATGAAGACACCCTGCCATTCCTTGAAAAAATAAGCAAAGATAACTCACTGGCTCTTCTTACATATGGGGAAGATTCATTTCAAAATATGAAACTTGAGGGTTGCGGCCGCGCAACAAAGTATTTTAAAAAAATTGTTATTACCCAGAACATATACAAAGACAAAGAGGCGAACGACTTATCAGGCGGAGCAAAATCTCTATTTGTGGACGATAATCCAACTGCCCTTTCCGCCACAAAACAATATGCGCCGCATATTGTTACGGTTCGCATCAAAAGAGGAGAGGGCCGCTATGAAAACGAGCCATCTTCGGGGGGGATTGATTACGAGGTGAAAGGGTTGGGGGAGGTTGAAGATTTAATTTCGCGTTTGTGATGTATGATATATGAAAGTTGTTTTTCTCACTGAAAATAATCAAAACGAAGTGATCCGAGAGGCAGTTGACGTGCTTGCCAAGGGTGGTTCAATAGTTTATCCCACGGACACCGTATATGGGCTGGGCGTCAACCCCTTCGATGATTTCGCGGTGCGCAGGCTTTTTCGGATAAAAAAACGGCCTTCGGGAAAGCCCGTGCCCCTTATGGTAAAAAGTATCGCGATGGCGAAAAAACTTGCGTATCTTGATGAACGGAAAGAAAAAATTTTACAATCCCTCTGGCCGGGCGCGGTGAATGTAGTGCTTTACGCAAGAGATCTCGTTTCTCCGCCGATTTCAGCGCATACGAAAACGGTCGCGCTTCGGATCCCGGCGAACGATTTTTGCATAGCTTTGCTAAGAGCCGTAAATTGTCCTCTCACGTCCACCTCCGCGAATATTTCCGGAGAAGATGCGGCAAGTGACGCGAAAAAGATTACGCAAAGATTCAAAGAGGAGATATATATGCCAGATCTTGTTATTGACGCGGGGAAGCTTGAGGTAAGTCAGCCGTCAACTGTTTTGGATCTCACAGGTTCAAAGCCAAGGGTCCTTAGAGCTGGCCCGGTGAAAGCAAAGGATTTAGCACATATATTGGAGGTGTAAGATGTTGTTTCGAATCGCTCTTTTAATAGGAAAAGGAAGCAGAGTGCCTGCGATTGTGTCGTGTGTGTCCAAAATGTCCGGAGCGGAAATTGTGATTATTGTAAGCTCTATGGGAGAAGGCGTTGGGACAAAAACTGCGCAAGATCATGGAATAGAGGCGAGTGTGTTGCGGCGGGGAGATTTTAAGAGAACTCCCGAAGGTCTCGAAAAATTTTCAGAAGCGGTTGCGGATATGCTTCGTAAACAGAAGGTGGACCTTATTGTTATGGCTGGCTGGCGTATCATTATGCCAAAAAGTTTTGTCGAAGAGTTTGAGTTCCAGATTATCAACATTCATCCGTCAATTCTTCCGGCATATCCCGGCAAAGGGGAAGAGGCGATTTCGAGGCAATGGCAAGAAAAAGCAGAACCTTGCGGCTGTACTCTTCATTTTATTGATGAGGGAATGGATACCGGCCCTATAATTTTACAAGGATTTGTCGAGAGAGGGGACTGCGCGACTTTTCAGGAGTTCGAGGAGGCAATCCATCGAAAAGAGGAAGAAGTTCTTTGCGAAGGAATAAAACTTATTGTAGCTCAAAGAAATTCACAAGATTAACCCCCGCAGATGCGGGGGTTTTTATTGGTGCCCGGGGAGAGAGTCGAACTCTCATGACCTTGCGGCCAATGGATTTTGAGTCCATCGCGTCTGCCAGTTCCGCCACCCGGGCGAGCTAGACTGTCATCATACCAGAAATTTTTGTTTTGTAAATTTTTGAACATGTGATACGATAGGATTTGCACATGGCCACTGTCCTATGTATCGCCAATCAAAAAGGAGGAGTGGGGAAAACAGCGACGGCAGTCAATCTTTGCGCCTATCTTGCGGTGCTTGGAAAGAAAGTTTTGCTTGTGGATCTTGATCCGCAGGCAAACGCGACTTCTGGACTTGGGGTGGATCCGCGCAAGGTTGATTTTTCCGTGTACCATACTCTTGACGGAAAAATTCCAGCCGCCCAGGCTATCAGAAATACCGGTCTTTTTGGATATTCTCTGCTCCCCTCGTCTTTTGATCTCGCGGGTGCGAGCGTGGAGCTTGTCAATATGAAGAATAGAGAATTTCGCCTCCATGACGCGATTGTTCCTCTGCGGCACGAATACGATTATATTATCGTTGATTCGCCGCCCAGCCTCGGACTCTTGACCATCAATGGAATCGTTGCTTCTGACGAGATTTTAATTCCCGTGCAGTGCGAGTATTACGCGCTCGAGGGTTTGGCGCAGTTGTTGGCGACCGTGGAACTGGTGAAATCAAATCTTGGCAAGGATCTCCATATTCTCGGAGCGGTGCTTACGATGTATGATAAAAGGAATATGCTCGATCGTACTATCGCGAAAGAAGTGCGCAGAAATTTTCCAGGCTATGTGTTCGACGCGGTGATTCCTCGGAACGTCGATCTCGCGGAGTCGTCAGGGCATGGAAAAACAATTTTTCAATTTAATCCAACTTCATACGGCGCGCGGGCGTATCGCCAGCTTGCCGAAGAAGTAATAAAAAAATGCGCGGTTTAGAATCTTTAATTCCAAAGAAGAAAGATGTCGATGATAAAGTTTCTTCGAAAGAAAGCGTATTTATGATTGAAGTTGAAAAGATTCATCCCAACCCCTTTCAGCCAAGAAGAGAGTTTCAAGAGGAAGAATTGCAGGAGCTTGCCTCGTCGATAAGGCAGTTTGGAATTTTACAGCCCCTTATCGTCACAAAAGTTGAAAAAGATACGCCAACAGGCAGAGACGTTGAGTATGAGCTTATTGCCGGAGAGCGGCGGCTGCGCGCGGCGAAACTCGCGAATCTTCCAAGGGTGCCGGTGGTGGTACGGCGCTCGGCAACGCCGGAAAAATTGTCAATCTCCATGATGGAGAATCTTCAGCGCGAAGATCTAAGTCCCATGGAAGAAGCGCGCGCGTATGAGCGTCTCCATAAGGAGTTTAAGATGACGCACGAGGAGATTGGAGAGCAAATTGGGAAGAGCTCCTCTGTAGTTTCAAACGCGGTGCGTATGTTGCGGCTCCCGGAGGACATGATGAGAGCCGTTGATGAGAAAAAAATTCCCGTTCATCTTTCAAGATTTCTTTTGATGTTTACCGACGCGCCGGAAAAACAGCGGAAATTGTTTCAGGAAATGCTGGTCCGGAATCTCGACGCGGATGCCGCGCAGAAACGAGTGTGGGAGATGCAGAAGGACATGGAGATTAATCGTCATGACCGAAGACGCACACATGGAGGTGCTACCCAGTCCGACCCGGAACTTACCATGCTCGCGGAGCAGATGAAAGATACTGTGGGAATTTATAATGTAAAAGTAAACCGCATCGGCCGCAAAGCTCGTATTTTGATGGAGTTTCCGACAAAAGGGCAACTCCTCGCATGGATGCGCAAGATTATCGAAGCCTGAAACATTATATTCTTTTTGCTTCTCTTACGCTTTTTATTTTCTCGAGGGTCTTCAGCAAAAGCCGAAGCTGATCAACGTCAAAAACTTCCATTGTGATAAGGATTGTAACATCCGGCTCGCCGCTTTCTTTGCTTGATACAGAGAGGATATTGATTCCCATATTGGAGATTGCGGAGCTTACTTCTTGGAGCAATCCCACGCGGTCAAAGGCTGCGATTTTTATTTTCACAAAGCGGCTTCCTGCCTTGGGCTGCCACGCGGCGGGAACAACTCGCTCTGGATTTTTGACGGAAACTCGCATAAATGACGGGCATCGAATCTTATGGATTGCCGCGTAAGCTTGTGTGGTGACATATCCTTGAATTTTCTCGCCCGGCAACGGAGAACAGCAAAGAGCAATGCGGGTTTTAATTCCTCGACTGCCCGCAAGTTCAATTCCAGAAGTTTTATCTCCGCGCTCGCCATACGCCATGGGAATCGCGCGTTGCGCGAGAATTTCCTTTTCATCAGTTACGTATTTTACGACCCGATACGGCGATATTTCTCCTTCTCCAAGAGCGGCAAGAAGTGACTGTTCGGTATGATACGGAAGGTTTTGAAGCGCTTTTGCTCTGCGATTTGGCGGGATAGCGCCCCATGAACCTTGATTCAATCTCTCCAATTCTTTATTGAGCAGAGTTTCTCCTTCTTGAATTTTTTCTTCTCTTCGCGCTTTTTTAAGATGGGCGCGGATATGAGATCTCGCGATATTTGTCTTGACGAAGCCGAGCCAGTCGCGGGAGGGATGTTTTTTTGCGTCTTTTATAATCTCCACCATATCGCCGTTTGCGAGCGTCTGATCAAGGCGAACAACTTCGCTATTTACCTTTGCTTGGGAGCACGTATCGCCAAGAGTACTATGTATCGAATACGCAAAATCAACTGGAGTCGCCTGTTCCGGCAGATCAATGACGTCTCCTTTTGGGGTGAACACAAAAATCCTGTTTGAAAAGACATCAATTTTTAGATTCTCCAGGAAATCCGCTGATTCTTTCGTTTCATTTTGCCACTGACGGATTTGTTTAATCCATTCAAATTTTTGCCCTTCAAGTCGCGCGCCCTGTTTTGGCTTATCCTTTTCCCGATAGAGCCAGTGAGCCGCGATTCCATTTTCCGCGGCTTCGTGCATTTCTTTGGTCCGGATTTGAAATTCAGTGATGTGGCCTCCCTTGTCTCCCTTCGGGAGATCTCCCATAGGGAGACAAAACACCGTGGTATGGATGCTTTGATAGCCGTTTGGTTTTGGAAGGGCGATATAGTCTTTGATTCTTCCGGGAAGCGGTTTCCAGAGTTTGTGGATAATGCCAAGAGCGGCGTAGCATTCCTCGATGCTTGCAACAATAATACGCATCGCGACTAAATCATAGATCGCGTCCCAATTCATGTGGTAGCGTTTGAGTTTGTCGTACAGAGACCAGTAGTGTTTCGCGCGCGTTTGGATTTCAAGCGGTCGTATCCCTTCTTTTATGAGCTGTTTTTGAACATACGGCCGAACGATGTCGAGATATTTTTCCCGCTCGGGGTATCGAGCTTGGACATTTTCGAGAATCATCTGGTATTCCTGCGGGTAGCAGTATTTAAACGCGAGATCTTCGATTTTTTTTGAAAGTTCACTGACTCCGAATCGGAACGCGAGCGGCGCGTAAATTTCAAGACTTTCAAGCGCGATTCGTTTTTGTTTGGCAATAGGAAGCGCGTCAAGTGTTTGGAGATTGTGATATCGGTCCGCGAGTTTGATTAAGAGCACGCGGAAATCCTGCGCCAAAGCGATGAGCATTTTTCGCACATTTTCGGCATGGCGCTCCACTCCCCGATATTTTATTTTTCCGAGTTTTGAAACTCCTTCGACGAGAAAAGCAACATTTTTCCCGAATCTTTCTTCGATTTGCTCCTTTGTTGCCGTGGTATCGTCAAGCGTATCGTGGAGAAGGGCAGCTTGTATCGTTTGCGCGTCAAGCTCCATTTGACGAAGAGTAAGAGCAGTGCGGAGAGGGTGTACGATATAGTCTTCGCCACCCGCTCTTTTTTGTCCTTTATGCGCTTCGTTTGCAAACTCAAACGCCTCCGTGATCAGTTTTTTTTCGGAGTTTGCGTAGGGTTTTTGAATTTGGGCGAGAATCGCGCGCGACTGCGCTTCACTACTTGCCATATTATACGCATTCTTTATTTGAGCATCTTATTTGAGGCTCTTCGCTTTTTTTTGAGAACTTTTGCACAAGCATTGAGTTGCATTTTTGGCACTTTTCTCCGGTTGGTTTATCCCACAAGGCAAAGTCGCACGCGGGGTAGCGGTTACAGCTGTAGAATATTTTTTTTCTGCGCGTTTGTTTTTGGATAATGCTTCCTTCTGTGCACTTGGGGCATGTGATGCCGAGCTCAACGATTTTTTTCTCAAGAGGTTCGGTGTGGCGGCATTGGGGGAATCCGGAGCACGCGTAAAACTTTCCGAACCTTCCAAAGCGGATTATGACCTCTTTCCCGCATTCTGGGCATAATTTTCCTGTTTTTTCCTGGACTGGCTCTTCTTTTTGGACCTCCGCGTATTTTTTTTGCAGCAGTTCATCGAACGGTTGATAAAATTCCCGTATGAGCGGAACCCACTCCTTTTTTCCTCGGGCAATCGTATCGAGACTCTCTTCCATCATTGCGGTAAATTGAATATCAACGATTTGAGGAAAATGCTCGACAAGCAAGTCATTCACTTTTATGCCAATTTCGGTAGGCGCAAATCTTCTCTGCTCATTTTTTTGCACATAATTCCGTTCTTGAATAGTCGAGACAGTGGGGGCGTATGTGGAAGGCCTGCCGATGCCGTTTTTTTCAAGCTCTTTAATAAGCGTCGCTTCCGAGTAGCGCGGGGGAGGTTCGGTGAAATGCTGGGAAGGAACGAGCTTTAAAAGTTCAAGAATTTCGTCTTTTGTAAGTTCCGGCAATTCATTTTCCTGAAATTTCATCGGATACACTTTTAAAAAACCGTCAAATTTGAGAACAGATCCGTTCGCGCGAAACGTGTAGTTTTTCGCGGCAATGTCAACTGTGGTCGCGTCAAAGCGAGCTTGTGCCATTTGGCAGGCGAGAAATCTTCTCCAGACAAGACCGTAGATTTTTTTCTGTCGGGGTTCAAGTTCGGCGGCGTCAGGAGTGCGCGTAATTGAAGTTGGACGTATTGCCTCATGCGCCTCCTGCGCTCCTTTTGCTCTTGTTTTAAATCTGCGCGCCGAGTAGTAATTTGTCCCAAACTCTTTTTCAATGAATTGTTGCGCTTGAACAAGCGACTGCTCGGAAAGATTGAGCGAGTCGGTTCGATGGTAGGTGATATAGCCTTTTTCATAGAGCGACTGGGCGATGGACATGGTCATTCTCGCGGGCATGTGAAATCGCTTCGCCGCTTCCTGCTGGAGAGTGCTTGTGGCGAAAGGCGGAAGGGGATTGCGCCGCATTTCTTTCTTTTCAACTTTTTCCACCATATATGCAGCGCTATCTAAATCCTGCAGAATTTTTTCCGACTCTTCTTTCGTTTTGATTCCAAGCTTGGGGACTGTTTCGCTGCCTTTTTTTATTAACATAGCCGCGAATTCTTTGTGTGCTTGCCCTTCCGTAGCTCCAGAGGAGAGAAGGAGGGCTTCGATCGTCCAGTACTCGTCTCGCTTGAATGCCTCAATTTCCCGTTCTCTGTCCACAATAAGACGCACTGCGACCGACTGCACTCTTCCGGCAGAAAGACCCCTCGCAACTTTTTTCCAAAGAAAAGGGGAGAGCTTGTATCCTACGAGCCGATCAAGAACCCGCCGCGCCTGCTGGGCATCAACGAGGTTCATATCAATTTTTTGAGGATTCTTAAGGGCGTTTTCGATTGCGGTCTTTGTGATTTCGTGAAATACAATCCTTTTCATGTTTTCTTCGGTCAATTGAAGGATTTGGCTCAAGTGCCATGCGATTGCTTCTCCTTCTCTGTCCTGATCGGTCGCAAGTATAACAAGTTTTGCCTTCTCTGCGGGTTGTTTCAGTTCTTTCACATGAGGCCGTGCTTTTATGGGGATCACATAGTGAGGCGCAAAATCGTGTTCAGTATCAATGCCGAGATCGTTTTTGGGAAGATCTCGCACATGGCCAAACGAAGATTTCACGACATAGTCGTTTGATAAAAACTTTTGAATTGTTTTCGCCTTTGTGGGAGATTCGACGATGACAAGATCCATAGAAAATGTCGTATAACTTATTTCATTGTTATTTGTCAAGGACTCTTTGTCAAATGTTTATGAAAGTTAATTACTTTACGGGGCAAGTACATAATGATTGCCACCGAGATTTTTTACCCTGTCTTCAAGCTCCATAAGCGATAGGGCGCTTGAGATATCGGAAGCTGAAAGTTTTGTTTGTGTAAGAATCATATCTATATGCGCGGGCGCGCCAGCTTGGCGAAGGAGAAATTCGAGTATTTTTTGTTCGATTGGGTTTCGGGCGTGAATTCGATTTTGCACATCTTCCGGAATGGGGAGGTTTAGTTCCATAAGGATATCTTCCGCACAGGTTACGGACTTCGCGCCTTGCTGGATGAGATTGTTTGTACCTTTAGAATTTTCCCAAAAGATGCCTCCGGGCACCGCGAATACTTCGCGATTCTGCTCAAGGGCAAAATTCGCGGTAATGAGCGCGCCGCTTTTTTCAGGCGCTTCAATAACGACTATACCGAGCGAGAGACCGGATATTACGCGATTTCTTTGAGGGAAATAAAAAGTTTCGGAGCGCGCGTAGGGATCAAACTCGCTTATCACAGCTCCGTGCGTTTCAATCTCTCTCGCGAGGAATTTATTGCTTGTAGGGTAAATGACGCTTTCGTCAATGCCGGATCCAACCACCGCGATTGTTTGTCCTCCGGCTTCGAGCGCTGCTTTGTGGGCTTCTGTATCAATGCCGTTTGCCATGCCGCTGACAATGACAACTCCTGCCCGGACAAGGCCCCGCACAATGTGTTCCGTAACACGCCTTCCATACGGCGTGCATCTACGCGTGCCGACCACACCGATCATCGGTTTATCTTTTGGAATATGTCCGCGGATATACAAAACCTTCGGCGCTTGCGCGATTTCCCGGAGTTGAGGAGGATAGTGTTCGTCGTGTATAGAAATTGCCGGGTACATTTTTTTATGAGATGAATGTTGCATTGCTTTTACTATCGGTCTGGTTGGCTTTTAGTTGCTCCACCGCCTCGTTCAGCATTTGGCAATACAAGTTAAGGCCGACGCGGTTGATGGAACCATGCTGTTCTTTCCCTAGTATATTCCCCGCGCCGCGAATTTCAAGATCGCGAATTGCAATTTCGTACCCTTGCCCAAGCCCTTGGTAGAGTTGAAGCGCTTCGAGGCGGCGGGCGCCTGTTTCTGTCATTTTCTTTTTTGAATAAAGAAAGTAAGCGAATGCTTGTTTGTCTCCGCGGCCTATGCGGCCTCGAAGCTGATGGGCCTGGGCAAGTCCCAGTCTTGTCGCGTCTTCCACAATGAGCGTGTTGACATTGGAAAGATCGAGGCCATTTTCAATGATTGTAGTCGCGATAAGAATATCAGTTTTTTTATTGCGGAAATCTTCAATGACGTTTATAAGCTCGGAATCAGGAAGTTTTGCGTGGGCTATGGCAAGGCGAGCGTGTGACGGGGCAAGTTCTCGAATTTTTGACAGCGCGGTTTCTATAGTGGCGATGCGGTTATGGAGATAATATATTTGGCCGCCGCGATTGAGTTCTTCAAAAATCGCGTCCCGGATTATTTTTTTGGATCGGAGAACGACAAAGGTTTTAATCGCGAGGCGGTTTGCCGGAGGGGTTTGAATCAAACTTATATTTTTGAGGCCGGAAAGCGTAACATAGAGAGTTCGGGGAATTGGAGTCGCGGATAGACTTATAATATCCAGCGCGGATTTCAGGCCTTTCAATTTTTCTTTTTGTTTTACGCCAAAACGCTGTTCTTCATCAATAATCAAAAGGCTTAAATTTTTAAACTGTACATCGTTTTGCAGGACCCGATGCGTTCCTATAAGGATATCAATCGATCCGGCTTGGAGATCTCTTAAAATTTTTTTCTGCTCGGCGTCTCGCTGAACGCGGCTTAAAAGAGCTACAGTCACTGGAAATTTGTAAAATCGTTCGGAGAATGTCTGGAAATGCTGCCAGGCAAGTATGGTTGTCGGGGCAATGAGAGCAACTTGTCTGCCGGAGAATGCCGCGCGCGCGGCCGATCGTATCGCGACTTCAGTTTTGCCAAAGCCAACGTCGCCGCAGACAACCCGATCCATGGGAACGGGCTTTTCAAAATCGCGCATGATTTCTTCGATGGTTCGTTTTTGATCCAGAGTTTGTTCGTATGAAAAGAGCAGTACAAGTTCGGCGAACATATCGTCGGGGGCGCTGTAGACCGGCCTCTCGGCGATCTCTCTCTTCGCGTATATCGAAAGAAGTTCTTTCGCGGTTTTGATAATATCCTCTTTTACTTTGCGTCTGATTTTATGCCAGAGGTTTCCGCCAAGGCGATGAATCTCCGGAGTTTGAAAGCCGATATACGGAGAGAGTTTATATGCTATTTCTTCGGGGACAGTAAGCGTGTCGCTATTTGCGTATTCTAAAACGTATACACTTGAAAGACGATCGTCTTTCAAGTGTATATACTTTTTTTTATAAAATCTCCCAATTCCGTGGTCGAGGTGCACGACATAATCTCCTTCTTTAAGGTTGACAAGATCGTGAGGGATTTCTGATCTGCGTTTCTTTCCTTCATATATAATCTCCGAGAGCGGTTTCTCCGGAGCAGGGTTTTCTCTGTTTGTTGCGGCAATTCCTGCTACGGTGTTGCCGTAAAATTCGATGCGGTATGCCTGCCTGATGTTAACGGGAAAGAGAGTAAGCGTGCCGCCAAGTTGTGAAAACTCTCCCGGCAATTCGACTGTTTCGTACTTGAAATATCCAAAATCGCTAAGTCGCCGCGTAAGTTCAGAGAGCGCTGTTTTCTGTCCTTTTTCAAGCACGATCGTGTTTTTTTGCCAAAATGAAAGTTTCGTTCTTGCCCTCTCGATACCTGTTGAGTTTTTTTCAAACCACAAAAGCCCCCTTTCCAAAATGAGGGGGGTGATGGCGACTATGAGCAGACGATCTGTTGACGTATTCACCTATGGGGCATATAATACATTGTTTCACAAATAATGTCCATTATACTGCCTGCGAAGCGAAATCTGGGCGATCCCTCCTTCAGCTCTGTAGAGTAGCGAAATTTTGAAATCGAGGTGGATGTTCCACGTTGAATTCAGAATTCGCAGGTAGTATAGTGGATGTTATCTTAGTTCGTTACACTCGCAGCTTTTTCGATGCCTTCTTTGAGAGCGAGTTGAATTGCTTCCGCGCATCGTGCGAGCGATTGCTCAAAGAGTTTCGCGTCGGAGCCTTTGAAGGGGGCAACGACAAACCTATTCATTAGGGTTTTGGGACGATTAAGAGGGACGCGCTTTGGCCGTATGCCAATTCGAAATCGTACAAAGTTTTTTGTGCGGAGCTTGGCGATAATATCTTCAACGCCTTTATGCCCCGCGGATCCTCGATTTTTTACGATTTTTATTCGTCCAAGAGGAAGATCGATATCATCGTGAATGACCCAAAGGGACGAAGTAATTGGTAATTGGCCCGCTCCGCCCTCGCGGGAGCGAGGCGAGTAATTAGTGATTAGGGACTTTACGGCCCCGCCCGATTTGTTCATAAATGTCTGGGGCTTCGCAAGGATTATTTTTTTATTTTCAGCTTTTGTCTCCGCAATTTCAGAATGAAGTTTTTTTTCCTCTCTCGCTTCGAGATTATACGCCCGAAGAAGTTTGCTCGCGACTAAAAATCCGGCATTGTGCGGAGTGTGTGCGTATTTTTCTCCCGGATTTCCAAGACCTACAATAAGGAGAGTATTTTTCATTTTAATTTTGAAAGCGTATCCTTTACTTTTATTTTGATTTCCTCATAGTTTTCAAGGCCTGCTTTTGGTTTCAGCACGTACGCGTTTTGTCCTCCCAATACTACCGTATCAGAGACAAGGAGTCCATTGTTTTGCGCCGTCAATGTCTCAAAAATTATCGAGTCATTCCCCGTGTCTTCTGTAAGCGTTCGAAGATCGAGAATCTCGTCAAACGAAAGATCGCTCGCCCAGTGAGACTGTAGAGTGCTATAAAGGGAGAGAAGTTTTGGAATTCGCTTGAGCGATTTGAGTCCCTGAACCTTTTTTTTAATCGCAAGCGCTACTTCCTGCTGGCGCTTCATGCGGTCAAAATCCCCTCCGGCGGTATGACGGGTGCGAATATATTTCACGGCTTCTTTGCCGTCAAGGTATCTCCACCCCTCCTCGATCTTGTACGTCTCATACCCATAATTTTTATCAGGAAAATTTTTGTCTTCAAGATCGCCGATCCTTCGCACGTTGATTCCTCCCAATGTGTCGACGATTTTTTCAACGGCGGCAAGGTCGAGGATGAGGAAATAATCAATAGGAACTTCGGTTATTTCTTGTAATTTTGTTTTTACATATTGAATCCCCATTGGTCCGGGGAAACGATACGGAGGATCGCCCGAAAGGCGGGAGACAAGAAGGGCATTTATTTTTACAAAGTTTTTTTGGTCCGGGGCACGCACCAAAAGATCGCGGGGTATCGAAATCACCGCGGCTCTTTTTATGGAGGGGACAAAGGATAGGAGGATTATCGTATCCGTGAGATATTTTCCGCCACTATGCTCTTCCCCTCCGACTCCGAGAAACAAAAAGTTTATCTGGTCGCGTTCTTCACCGCGGAGTTTGACGGAATTTTCTTTAGATTCCCGGGACTTTAAAAGTCGAAAAACATTGCGCGTAAGACTCGCCGTATGGTTTTGATTTGTTTGCGTTTCAAGAACTTCATCTTTTCCCAATGTCTTTTTGTTGCCCGAATTCTGAAGAATCGTAGTCGAAATAAGCAATGTCAAGGATGCGATAATTGTGCCCAAAATCCACTTTCTCATGGTTTTATCATACCATACATAAAAAAGACGAGTTTGGCTGGCTTTGCAATTCAAGTGGCAATGTGGTATGATGGCGACAATGAAGTTGTTTACGGGGGTATTTTTATTTTTTTGGCAGATTGCAAAAATCGTTCTTATTTCTCTTGCGATCATTGTGCCTATCCGATATTTTATCATCCAGCCATTTTTCGTGCGCGGAGCAAGCATGCAGCCGGCTTTTGAGTCGGGGGACTATTTGGTGGTGAATGAGATAGGGTACCGCATAAGCGATCCGAAACGCGGAGACGTGGTGATTTTTCGGCCTCCAACGAACGGAAGGCAGTTTTATATCAAGCGGATAGTCGGGCTTCCGGGAGAGACGGTGAAAATTGAGGACGGAAAGGTGTGGGTGGGAGAAGATGAGCTGACTGAGAAGTCCTTGGAAGAAGAATACATCAGCGGATTTACTCCCGGATCAGTTCATGCAAAATTAGGCAAGGATGAGTATTTTCTTCTTGGAGATAATCGAAACGCAAGCCTGGATTCTCGCAGTTTTGGTCCGGTAGATCGGCGGGCGATCGTTGGGAAAGCATGGATTCGAGCGTGGCCATTTATGACGTTCAAGGTTATCTCAAGACCAGTGTATTAAAATGTCCAAACCGAAAATCCAAAACGTGATAGGTATGCCAGACATCCTGCCGAAAGACAGGCGATTTTATGATATGGCGGAAAAGGCATGTGAGAAAATTTCTTCTTACTACGGATATCAGCGCGTAGAGACTCCGATACTTGAATTTTCAGAGCTTTTCGAAAAATCCACGGGGGCAAGTTCAGATGTTGTCCAAAAGCAGATGTACAGCCTTGCGAGCGAAGGCGGAGACAGACTGACTTTGCGGCCCGAATTTACTCCATCGCTTGTTCGCGCGTACATTCAGCACGGAATGTCTTCATGGACTCAACCGGTGAAGCTGTCGGAGTTTGGACCGGTGTTTCGGCACGAGCGGCCGCAAAGCGGAAGATTTCGGGAATTTCGTCAGTTCGAGCTCGATGTTTTTGGCGACGAGGATCCGGCTATTGACGTTCAAATTATCTCTCTTTTTTTTCGGATACTTAATGCTCTTGGGATTCATGATGTGACGATTCTCGTCAATAGCATTGGATGTTCAAAATGCAAGCCAAGCTATCGCAAAGTTCTTCGGGAATACTATCGCGGGCGCGACAGGTCGCTTTGCAAGGATTGCAGGGAGAGGAAAAAAATCAATATCTTCCGTCTTCTTGACTGCAAAGACGAAAAATGCGAGCGGATGAAGCTTGGGGCGCCTGAAATCGTAGATCATCTTTGCGACGCATGCCATACGCACCTGAAAAGCGTGCTCGAGATGCTCGATTTTTTGGAGTTGCCCTATGCCCTCACTCCGCATTTGGTGAGAGGTCTTGATTATTACACGAAAACTGTTTTTGAGATATTTCCATTAGTCAGCTTAGAAGACGCCGCTAAGGAATCCCATGATAAAGAAACGGCATCAAGGGAGGCGAGTGCCCAGGTGCGTAAGATCGATGAGAAAGAGCAGGTCCGTCCCGAGGGGGTTAAGGAGGAGCGGGTAGTTGCGCTTGCGAGCGGCGGGCGCTTTGATGACCTCATCGAATTTTTAGGGGGAGAGCAAACGCCGGCAGTCGGAGGGGCAATGGGTATCGAGCGCGTCATTGCCAAAATGAAAGAGCTTCATGTAAAGGTGCCGCAAGAAAAGCTCCCTCGGGTGTTTTTTGTCCATCTTGGAGATTTTGCAAAAAAGAAAGGCGCAAAACTTATGGAGGAATTTCGTCTCGCGAATATTCCCGTGAGAGAAGCTCTTGGGCGATCTTCTATCCGTTCGCAAATGGGCCTTGCTGATACATTAGGGGTTGACTTCGCGGTTATACTTGGCCATCAGGAGGTGGCCGAGGATACGGTCATCCTTCGCGACATGAAGGGCGGAAGTCAGGAAGTGATCCCAAACGCAAAAATTATAAAGGAATTAAAGAGGCGTCTTGCAAGCCGCTAGATTTGATATGTGTATTTTCTGCGAAATTGCGCAACGGAAACAACCCGCGGATATTGTGTATGAAAATGCGACAGTGATCGCGTTTCGCGACATTCATCCGAAAGCCCCGGTCCATATCTTGATTGTGTCTAAAAAACATATTGCTTCGGTGAAAGAAATAGAAATGGAAGACTGTGGATTACTTGTGGATATCTTGTGTGCGGCAAAAAAAATCGCGGAAGATCAAAAAGTTGACGAAGGATACAAATTGATATTTAATGTGGGGAGAAAGGGAGGACAAGTGATCGATCATTTGCATCTTCATCTCCTGGGAGGATTTTAATGTATCTATATGATTCATATTGCGAAAAAAGAACAAGAGACTGCGTCGAGCCTCGTGCGGCGTTTTCTTCAGCGGGTTCAAGGAAGCGGTCTTTTAAAAGAAGTAAAAATAAAAAGGTTCTATCATAAGCCAATAAGCAGAAATTTGCGGAGGGCGTCGGCGCTTGAACGGGAAGATCTGCGGCAGGAATTCAAAAGGCTTTGGAAGCTTGGGAGAATCAAGAGTGATGAGGATTGAGATCCAAAACTTCACCACTTTTTCGATTGACAAAAGTTTTGTCGAGGCTGTTCTTCAGAAAACCTATGAGATCGAAAGAAAAAAAGGTATAATGGAAATAAGCGTTTCGTTTGTGGAGAAGAAAACGATGGAAGCTGTGGAAGAGAAATCTGGCAAGGTGAACCATGAGGCAGATGTGCTTACCTTTGAAGCGTCAAGGAATGCGCGCTTTTATCCATTGTCAGACGCGGTGTATCTCGGGGAAATTGTTGTATGTCCTTTTGTTGTAATGAAGAGAGCGGGAAAACAAGGTATGCGATTCAAGAGAGAGCTGGCGCACGTGCTTGTTCACGGCATGTTGCATCTGTTTGGGTATCGGCACGAAGATAATCCAAAAGAGGCGGAGCGTATGCATAAGAAAGAGGAGGTTATCATGGATTTATGCGTTGTATAATTCGCATAGATCTTTACGACCTATACGTGTATACGACAATTAAGACTTGGAGGTGTGGCGAATAATCATATTGTCGGCATAGATATCGGCAGCCACAGCATTTACGCGGTGGTTGCGCAACAGAAGGAGGATCTTTTGCCTCAGATTATTGGTGTTGGCTTTGCGCGTTCGAGCGGTATTCGAAAGGGAGTTATCGTGGATATCGCGGAGGCAGAGATGGGGATTCTTGAAGCCCTCCGGATCGCGGAGAGGGGTGCGGGGATCAAAATCGAGAAAGCCGTAGTCAACATCGGAGGAAATCATATCGTGGCGCACCAAAGCAGGGGGGTCATCGCGGTATCTCGGGCAGACGGGGAGATCTCTTTAGATGATATCGACCGGGTGATTTCTGCCGCGCAAACGTTTCAAATGCCGAATAATCGGGAGATTCTTCACGTGATCCCCCGAGAGTTTATTGTGGACGGAGAGGGAGGAATCAAGGATCCGTTGGGCATGAAAGGAGTGCGTCTTGAGACGAATGCTTTTATTATCAGCGGAGCAGTGCCGTATGTAAAAAATCTGTTAAAAAGCTTTTCAAATATCGGAGTAGAAGTGGAGCATGTTGTGTTCGATACGATTGCGTCGGCGAAGGCGGTGCTTACGAAGCGGCAAAAAGAGCTCGGCGTTGTGTGTCTTGATATCGGGGGCGGCACAACTGGTGTCGCGGTGTATGAAGAAGGAGATCTTTTGCATACCGCGGTGATTCCTATCGGAGGAGCGCAAATTACAAATGATCTTGCGATTGTCCTTCGGATTCCCGTGGATCTCGCGGAAAGCATTAAGGTTGAATACGGTTCGGCGCTTGCGTCAGAAGTCGGAAAACGAGATGTGGTGGACCTTTCGTATCTAGAGAACGATGGGAATGGCACAATCTTTCGGAAAGAAGTATGCGAAGTCATCGAAGCCCGGCTCTCTGAAATTTTTGAACTTGCCAATAAAGAATTGAAAAAAATTGGGAGGGAAGCGTTTCTGCCGGGCGGAGTAGTTATAGTGGGAGGCGTGGCAAAAACGGCTCATATCGTGGATCTTGCAAAGCAAAAGATGCGGTTGCCTTCGCAGGTTGGTTTTCCAAGGGAAGTGGAGGGAATTGTGGAGCGCGTTGACGATCCCGCGTACGCGACAGCCCTTGGGCTTGTCTTTTACGGGATTGAAGAGCGAGGCGAGAGGAAAGACGGTTTTGCGCCGTCAATCCCTTCGTTTGAGAATTCTGTCCGATCGATGCGGAAATGGTTCCGGGCGCTTTTGCCGTAGTGGGAATCTATGTCTTTTCTGCTATTGACACTTTTGTGTCTTTTTTTGTAAGATACAATGTTATTAGCCTAGTGAAATTTTTATCATGCCCCATATAAAACCAGACATTGAAACATTCGCGAAGATTAAAGTGGTAGGAGTTGGCGGCGGCGGAGGGAACGCGGTCGCGAATATGATCAACGCAAAAATTCAAGGCGTTGAGTTTATCGCGATCAATACGGACGCGCAGGACCTCCATTTTTCAAACGCGACACTCAAAATACATATAGGAAAAAATGTAACAAGAGGTCTTGGCGCGGGCATGAATCCAGACCTTGGGCGCCAGTCCGCGGAAGAAAACAAAGATGACATTCACGAGGCGCTCAAAGGCGCGGATATGGTGTTTGTGACATGCGGTCTTGGCGGAGGGACCGGCACAGGCGCCGGCCCCGTGATCGCGGAAGTCGCGCGCGAATCCGGCGCGCTTACGGTGGGAGTGGTGACCAAACCATTTGCTTTTGAGGGAAGTCAGCGAGCGCGCATCTCGGAAGAAGGGTTGAATAATCTAAAAGAGCGGGTTGATACGCTTATTACAATTCCTAACGATCGTCTTCTTTCCATTATCGAACGGAAGACCAGTCTTCTTGACGCGTTTGCTATGATTGACGACGTGCTTCGTCAGGCGGTGCAGGGAATTTCGGATCTTGTGGTAAAGCCGGGCGTCGTAAATGTTGATTTTGCGGATGTGCGCGCGATTATGCAGGATGCCGGCTCCGCGCTTATGGGCATTGGGTCCGCGAGCGGCGAGGAGCGCGCGATTGAAGCCGCGAGACTAGCGGTAAACTCTCCGCTTCTTGAGCTTTCGATTGACGGAGCGCGGGGCGTGCTTTTTTCGGTAAGCGGCGGTTCGGATCTTACGATGTACGAGATCAATGAAGCGGCAAAAGTAATTACCGATTCCATTCATCCCGACGCGAAAGTTATTTTTGGCGCGGTAATCGACGAAGAACTAAAGAAAGGGGAACTGAAGGTGACGGTTATCGCGACAGGTTTTTCTGAAGTCAGTCCTTCAATACGAGGGGTCAAGGAAGAAGGCGAGAAAAAAGAAAAAGAGTCCGTGATTTTTCCAGTGAAAAACCACGCGGGCACTCAAGAGAACGCGCCGAAAAACTCCCTTCCCAACAATCAGCCAAAGAAGGAAGAAGATGAAGACTGGGATATCCCCGCTTTTATTCGCAAAAAAATGAAATAGTTGTAAACGATGGCGGGCAAGTCCGCCTCAATGCGAAAGAAGATGAAATAAACCCCGCTACTGCGGGGTTTATTTATCCCGTTAGAGATTCGCCCTCCTTCGGAGTGGCGGCAGCCACCTTGAGGCGGCTTATCTCTAACGGGATTTATCCACAGTTGTTAAAATTCGCGTATGCTATAATAAAAATCCAAATATCATTTTTAAGTCGAATCTTGAGTAATAGAAATGCCTGATCTCGCAAATTGTCAGGCATTTCGTATCACAGGGTTCGTTTGATCGCTATGCTTAAGGCGGCAAAAGACGCGGTGAAAAAGGTCAAAAAGAGAGATGGATCAATTGTTCCGTTTGATCAAGCAAAGATTACAAATGCCGTACATAAGGCAATCACCGCGGCCCTGGGGAGAGAGGATTTGAAGCTCGCAACACGAATCTCTGATTGGGTAACTCGTGAGCTCCCAAAGCGTTTTGGAGGAAAGGTGATTCCGGGAGTCGAAGATATTCAGGATATTGTGGAAGAAGCATTAATCGAAAAAGACCTGACAAAAGTCGCGAGAGCCTATATTCTCTACCGCAGCGAACGGGCAAAGCTTCGCGAAGCCAAAAAGTTAGTCCCAAAAGACGTAAAGTCCTTGGCAGAA
>JACOUK010000010.1 GCA_016177905.1 Candidatus Spechtiibacteriota bacterium
CCAATCTCGGATTTCCTGCGACAGACACTCCGTGGATATTGCCAAATACAATCGCGAGCCGATCAACGCCTGTTTCTTCCACAAATCTCTTCGCTTCTTTTGGCGTGGTCATGTCATCTCGCTTTACCTCAATTTTTTCCTTATGAACTTCGGAGGAACCTCGAATATATCCCAATCCTCCCTCCACCGATATATCGAGGTTTACACTATGCGCGTATTCCACCACTTGCCTGCTCATTGTAATATTTTCCGCCAGCGACAAAGACATTTCATCAATCTGCACAGAGTCGTACCCTGAATCAATTGCCTTTTTCGCGCTCTCAAAAGTTTTATGATGATCCGCGTTTAAAAATATAGGAAGTCCAGTCTCTTCCCGAAAAGCTCTCACCAGCGCAACCGCTTGCCTATATCCCACAAATTCAGCTTCGCCCTCGGATGTGCCCACAAACACGGGAGAGCGCATATTTTGGCACGCGCGCACTATAGCTCGCAAAACCTCGAGCGTTGAAAAATTAAAATGACCGAGCGCGTAATTCGCTCGAGCGGCCTTGTGCAATAAATCTTTCAGTGCGTATGTCATATTACGGCAATGCAATATACCCTTTTAGTATATTTTCCTTAATCAACTCTTCTAACTTTCCGTCATCTCCCATGTACCCTTCAAAAATCCTATTCCAAAGCGCTTCCTGCTGATGATACAAGTACTTCAGCATATCTTTTTCTTCCACAAGAGACATCACCGTATCAATTAAATCAAAACTTATAAGTTCATTTTTCCCCCCGTCTTTGAAATATCCCCCGACCCAATCAAGCCCGAGCCACATGGTAAGCGCGAGCGACAAATCTTCCTTATCGAGTGAAGCGATTGCTTCTTCGGCCTTTCTCCAATGGATAGCTTCGGGGTTTACATGGGGCATAAAAAGGCGTTTTTCCTGCTCATCGTCTTTGGCAAGATAACGCTGGACAATAAGCCAATTGAAAGAATGCGCGGAATCGGAAACAGGAGCGGTTTCAAGAATATCTCCGCGAAGCAGGGAGATCAACCCTGTCGAAAAGCTTGCTTTTTCCAATTTTTTAAAAAGTTCGGAGTAAAATTGCACTTCATACAGATAATGAAGATACAAGGTGAATACCCTCATCAACTCACCTGCCTGAACAATCTCTATGGGTATGATAAAAATAAGACCGAGCTCTTTTAGATGGCTCAAATTGTGCCGCTTCCTTTGAACAAATATCTTTGTCGCCTCGAGCCATTTTTGCGAAAGGACAATGGCTTCTACTTCCCGCTCCTCAAAATCCGATGGCCGAAGCGCAAGGTAAGCCCTCTCAAAAACTTCGTGCATCCAAGATTCAGCTTCCATAAATCGAAGAGAGCTTGCCACCTCTTCCAGTTTTTCGCGCTGGAACAGCTCTTTCCCATCTTTGTATCCGAATTTCTGTAAAATCCTCGGAGGAGGGTTCGCCTCTAAAATCTCCCTGAATTTCTCCTTTTTCAATACCCAAACTTTCTTTGGATTCATAAGATCGCGGCCTGCTCTCAAAAGTTCGGGAAAATTGGTAAATTCTTTTCCGCCGCCCCCATTCAAAAAAATACGGAGTCTCTCCTCGCTTTTGGCAAGATGACGAAGCAGAGCTCCATACACCTCTCGACTTTTGGGGTTTTCGGACGTAATTCCAAGCCGCGAAAGCGTGCTCCGCATACGCCAATCATTTTCTTCTTCGATTTTTTCGCAAACCCCGGACTTACCCGAGATCACAGACATCTTTTTGTCCAAATCCAAAAGCACAGAGTCATCGCTCATGCGAAGGAGTTGGTACAATTTATTCATGTTATTCATGGCAAGGTTTCTTTATGATCTCAAGTTTCCCAAACTTGTATATATCATCGTCTTGTGACAGCAACCCTTCATTCGCTCCCCATTTGGAAAGCACGCTCGTCGCGTTCGCGGAAGCAAGCTGAAAGGCGTCCCCCAATGCCATTCCCTTCATAATCCCTGCCACGCACGCAGATCCAAACGCGTCTCCCGCGCCGGTCCTGTCCACATATTTTGGCTCTTTGAGGATTCCTCCTATATACATATACTGATTATCGCACGCCACAAACCCCGTACGACCCCTTGTCATTATGCTTACGCCTTTTACCCAAGAATCCAGTATCTTAAAAATGCCTTCTTTGTCCGCAAACGCAACTCCCGTAAGATACGAGGCTTCTTCCTGATTTAAAATTAACACATCAATTTTGGAAAGGATCGGCGCAAGTTTCTTTCCAAGTTTCAACTGCGCCTTCCCGGGATTGAGCGCGATCTTGATATTGTTTGAAACTGCAAATTCAATGAGCGGGACGAAAATTTTTTCACTCTCGCCTCCAAGATTGGTAATGTAAAACCATTTTGCATCTTTGAGTTTCTCGTAAGGTATCGGCTCATCACAGCAAAGATGTTCTGTCGCCCCCCGATGCACAAATATAGTCCTTTGACCTTTCACAGTCAAAATCACGGAATACGCGGTAAAATATTTTTTGTCTAAAATAACAAGCTCCTCTGAAACACCTTGCTCCTTCAAGCATTTGAGAATCGCTTCCCCGCTCGTATCAGACCCAATTTTCGAAAGTGCCGCGGAACGAAATCCCTGCCGGGAAAAAGTTATTGCCGAGTTCGTAGCGCTTCCTCCGGTAGAAAAATGAAGCTCGGGCACGTCAATTTTTGCTCCCAAACTAAAACAAACCCCTTCGCCGGCCTCATATTCCTTGCCTTTCACGATGCGCGCTTCGTGCGGCTTCAAAAACACATCGTATGACGCGGAACCTATGGTGATTACGTCAAACATACAGCTAACACGAATATACAAATTACTATGCGAATGTACGAATGCCCGAATGCGCAAAGGTTTGCGGATTCGAATATTTGTACATTCGCATAAAAATTCGAAACATTCGTGTTATACTTTCCTCCCTATTACTTTTTTCACTGCCTCTTTAATGTGTGTTACTCCCATCCCAAATACTTCAAACAGCTCGTCCGGCTTCCCCGACTCCCCGAATCTGTCTCTCATTCCGATAAACTCCTGCGGCACCGGATGATTTTGGGACAAAAATTCCGCGACTGCGGATCCCATACCTCCCATAATCTGATGCTCTTCCGCCGTAACTATACACCCAGTCTTTTTTACAGAGCCAAGCACTGTTTCCCCGTCAAGCGGTTTTATGGTGTGGTTATTTATCACTTCGCATTCTATGCCGTCTTCGTCGTTTAATTCTTTCGCGGCAATAATTGCCTTGTATACGAGAGGCCCGCACGCGGCGATTGTCGCATCTTTGCCTGAAATTACCACATACGCTTTCCCAATTTCAAACGGAGTTTCTTCCGTAGTGAATACGGGATAATCCGCTCTTCCAAAACGGATATAGCAAGGGCCGGGGCGCTCTGCGACAGCAACGGTCGCTTTTCTTGTTTCGCGCGCATCCGCCGGAACGACTACCGTCATGCCCGGGTGCATTCGCATCAAACCCACATCTTCAAGCGCCTGATGCGTCGCGCCATCTTGGCCAACCGAAATACCCGCGTGCGCGCCAGCAATTTTTACATTGATTTCTTTCCCAGATTGCGCTTCCCAACTATTGTAGCTCACTGTCGTTCTTATCTGCTCATTGTTTCTTCCGGGAGAAAATACCGCGTAGGAGGACATGAACACCACCTTTCCCGCCGCGGCCATGCCGGAAGCAATCGTCGCCATTCCCTGCTCCGCCACGCCGCATTCGATGAACCGTTCCGGAAATTTCTCCTGGAACCAAAGAGAGCGCGTTGACTCGGAGAGATCTGCGCACAGCACAACCACATTTGGATTTTTCTCTCCTGCCAGAACGAGCCCCTTTCCATACCCATCGCGGGTTTTTACTTTCTCGATTTTTGATTCGTCGAAAATGTTTTCGACAAGATGCAGATTTTTGTTGAGCATAAGGAATTATTAAGTAATTGCCGCAATTACTTCATTACTCAATGAGAGTTCCGTCTTTATAAAACTCAAATTCTGTTTTGTTTACCGAAACCACGCTATTCCAATCATACCCGATCCGATGAAACGCCACGGCGTTTTTTATCCATCTCTTTGTAGTATCCTCCAATTTGTACACCTTGTCACTTCCTTCAAGCCGTATGAGTTCAACATCCGGATAGATATCGAGGTCTTTTTTCGATACTACGACAACATCATTCCAAGAATTTACGTATGAATTAAAAATCTCAAGGTTCCGTATCCACTTCCTCAAACCCTTATCAGTGATAAAATACACGCGCGCATCATCGCTTGCCCTTAAAAGTTTTGCGTCTCGATAAAGACTAAGTTCCGCCGGCGCCACCTCCGCCACATCATTCCAATCGAGTCCGAGGCTTGAAAAAACTTCTTGGGTCGCAATGAGACGCTTCTTTCCGTGTATAATTTCATATACCGCGCTTGTATTCTTTGCTCGGACCAAAGGTCTAGTCTCCCGATAATCCTCAAAAATATTACCACTCACTTCTACAACATTCTCCCATTTATATCCCCGTTCTTTAAAAACCTCGGGGTTCGCTACATGCGTTTTTTTGCCGTTCTTTATCGCAAAAACACTCCCCTCTCCAACATTGCGAATTAAACTTCCCTCTCTGATCTCTCCTCTCTTTTTCCCCTCTAAAACAACTTCAAGAGCGGTTGTCGAAAACGTATTGTCCCCGGAAAAAGTTTCGTTGCCGGAATCGTCTTTCTCCCAGTTTCGATAGTGATATAGCGTGCCGGGCTTCAAATTACCCGCTGTCTGGATAAACGCTTTCGTTGTCGTAGAGGTTAATGAAGTCGTGTTGCCATAGCTCCCACTAACTCCGTATTCTATCCTTCCGTACGCCCGTTCATCCGTTGACCAAGCAATCGTCGCGGAATTTTCCGTAGTATTTGTAAGCGAAATATTTTGTATAGTTGGGGCTACGACGTCTTTTATAACCGCCACGTCCTTGACACTTACTGTGATCAGCCGCGAATCCGAACCTCCTTTCCCGTCGTCCGCCAAAAATGCCACTGAATATACCCCGCTCTGTTCGTATGAGGGCGTCCATTTGAAAAGCGCGTACGTCTTCCCCGAAACGGTAACTTTGGAAAGAGTAGCACCCATGGGACGGGCCGGAGAAGAATAGGTAATCGCGTCTCCGTCCGGATCAGACGCAAACACGCTAAATAAAAGCTCTTGGCCCTCATCAATCGTTTTATCAGCGATAAAATCTAGCGTTGGAGCATGATTCACCGCGCCATACGCGCCGGCGATCTTTTGATGCCATACGAAAACCAGACTTACGCACATCAAAAAAACAAAAAATTGCGTATTCTTTTTATTCATGCTCGCTTTCAATTCTCCCGCCAAGCGTTCGTAAATCAGAAATGGCAATTTCTGCCTCTTTGCCGGGCGCGGGCGGCTTGCCGTGCCACTCAAAATCGCGTTCCATGTACGATACGCCTTTTCCCGCGATTGTGTGGGCAATAATCATCGTTGGCTTCTCGTAAATCGCTTCTGCCTCCCTGCACGCGTCCACAATGTCGCGGATGTTATGCCCGTCAACCTCGATCACGTGCCAATTAAAGGCTTCGTATTTTGCTCG
>JACOUK010000011.1 GCA_016177905.1 Candidatus Spechtiibacteriota bacterium
AGAGGTTCGAGTCCTCTCGTCGGCATAAAATTTGGACCCGTAGCTTAGTTTGGTTAAAGCGCCTCCCTGTCACGGAGGAGATCACCGGTTCAAGTCCGGCCGGGTCCGCTCGCTTACAAAGGCAGTAACAGCGGGTTCAAATCGTAGTAATAAAAAACTCGCGGGAAGGCGCGAGCGAGTTACGGGTTAAATTTCGGATGAGTTGTCGAGATCAACAGTGGATTGACCGCGGCCATTCTCTGCTTGATGGAAGGTGAATAATATTGACGACAGACTTCATCTGCGAATAAAGCGCCGAGGTATGTGAGGCCTATGGATTTAGGAGTTAGGCGCAACAGTCCAAGCTCCTCAAGTCATTTCGTTGTTGAGGAGAATTGTTCGCAAAAATCAACGCCATATATAGATCTGAAATCCTGTCGGTCGATTCCCATTTTGAGGCCGAGAACCGCGGTGCGCCTCATTTTTTCGTCAAACGGCAAAACCTCCCCTCGCCAGATAGCCGTTTTGCCCCTATTGAGCCATTCAATGTATTGCGCGATATCGTTTATGTTGTAATACTGAATGCCGCCTAGGTAGGAATAAGCGGAGGCTCCCAGGCCGAGCAATGGTATACGGTCGGTTTGGCGCCAGTTGTGATCTTGGTACTTGTGGAAGTGCTCGGTTGTCCTGATAAACCAATCTACGATAAGCTGTTCATATCCAATTTCTTTCATTGCCTCAAATGTCATTATATGCATGAGGATTAAGTCCTCTTCGGATGGAAATCCGTCCGCACCACTCTGATATAATTTCGCGTCGGGAGTGCTGGTTTTTACTCTAAGGTAATACGCGCACATAGATATTGGCTTGAGCTCGCGCATTCGTTCAAGATTCTCTTCCCAGATTGATATGGTCTGATGTCGAAGGCCATAGATCAAATCGAGGTTCACATTTTCGAATCCGGCACTCACAATTGCTTCATAGGCTCTTATAGCTTCATCCACTGTATGCCCTCGATTTTCAGATGCAAGAATCGTATCGTTGAAACTTTCTACCCCCATACTAATCCGATTCACGCCAGAGGCTCGTAAAATTTTCAGGCGCTCCAAGGTGACCGATTCGGGATGCATTTCAAAGGTGATTTCTGCGCCGGAATTTATTGTTGCATGTCGTCGGATGTGCTCAAAGAGACGCTTCATTTGGTCGGGGTCTAGATAACTCGGCGTACCTCCTCCAATATAGACTGATTCAACCTTCAGTCCTCCGAAGGCCTGCGAGTAAAATGTAATTTCCTTCATGAGCGCTGTAAGGTATGCTTCTACAAGGGCTTGGGCAGCATTGAAAACTTTGTAGTAATGGCAATAGTAGCAAAGGCGAGTGCAAAAAGGTATGTGGAGATACAGCGCAATTCTGTTGCCAACGGACGGTATGGTATGCACGATTACTTCTGGCTCAATACTGTCCATAGCTTGGAGCGAAGGATACGCGATGTTCAAGAAGTAATCATCGCGGCGCCTTTCAATTCCAAATTTTTTGATTTCCTGAATCGGTAACTTTCTTTGAATCCCTCGAGCTTTTTCGATGAGTGCTGATTGCATACGGAAACCTCCTGTTATAAATGTGCTTCCATCGTACGGTTAATGGTAAAGTTTTTTACGTATTTGTCAAGACTGGGATATTCTGGTATGCTTCATCAAGACGAGCGGTTTTTAGCGCGCACATTATCAATACGCGGAGAGATATATGGAAATATACAAAGGTTTGGCAAGCCCAATGCTGGACAGATTAGACTCCGAGACCTCGCATGTTATTGTCCGCGAGGCACTGCATTTTGCCGAGACTTTTCCCGGGGGACTCAAGATTATAGAACAATTTGCCTATAAGAGGAAGAGGTTTTTAGATCCAAAACTGCGAGTTCAAGTTTGCGGGATTGAATTTGATAATCCTCTGGTTATGGGTGCTGGCTGGGACAAGGAGGGGAGAGCAGTCAAGGGACTTTGGCGGCTGGGGGTAGCCGGAGTTGAGGCTGGCGGTGTCCCGGAATATCCGCAAGAAGGAAATCCGAGGCCGAGGCAATTTGTAGTTGCGCCCGGAGTAATAATCCAAAGGTTAGGGTTCAACAGCAGCGGAATGAACAAAGTCGCAAGGAATCTCTCAAGGTACGAGAGATGCGGGATTCCTATCGGTATCCAAGTGACAGAAAACAGGGATGTTGCAAGCTCCGATACGCCAGAGGACCATGCGAAGGCGTGTGTTGCGGTTACTCAAAAGATGTATCATATTGCTTCGTGGTTTACGTTAGGTCTAAGCTCGCCAAATACGCCCGGCATGAGAAGACTTCAGGGTAAACGATGGTTGGCCCCTATAGTTTCCGCAGTTTTTGGGGCTATGGAAGATATGGGAGGCAGGAAGCCTTTATTTGTAAAAATTGCCCCAGATCTCACATGGGAAGAGCTTGACGAAGTTATTGAGGTTGCCTCTGCGTATCGAGCTGGGATCGTTGCTTCAAACACCACTACGAATCCAGATATCAAGGCAAAATACGGTGAACGCTGGAGATATGAACGTGGCGGATTGTCTGGAGATGATTCAGATTTCAGAGCAATGAGCACTCGGCAGATCGCGTATATTTGTCGAGCAACGGGAAATGGATTGCCGGTCATGGGAGCTGGCGGAATTAAAGATACGCCAACAGCTCTTGAAAAAATCATGGCTGGCGCATTACCCCTCCAGATTGTTTCCGCAATTAGGGGGGAGGGGCTTACTGTATTCGGCAGAATCAATAGGGGCATTGTGGAGTTTATGGACAGGGAGGGAGTGAAGTCACTCAAGGAGTTGGTTGGAGTAGAGGCAAATATACATAGCGTGGCTTGAAGTAAGCCACTTTTTGTTGATTGTAAACTTGAGGAGAGAAGGGAATATGGTATACTAAAAGCAATGCACGCTACTTTACTGCTCCTTTTTACGTTTTTTTCAGGAGCTTCATTTTTGGGAATTCTTTTCGGCGCGAATCCTTACTCGAGCGGCGTTTCTATACGAATTTTGTTTTTTATGACGCTCTTTTTTTCGTTGGCGGGAATTTTAAGTATGCTTCATTTGTTGCCATTGGCGCTTTAGAGAAAAACCGTTGCGTTTGGGACCGCGTTTCGAAGAGGCATGCTTCTTTCGACGCTTGGAGTGGG
>JACOUK010000012.1 GCA_016177905.1 Candidatus Spechtiibacteriota bacterium
ATCCGCAAGTTCTTCGGTTCCCGGCTATACACTTCTCGAACCATCGAGCGCGACACCGGATTACTCGGGAAGCGACGCGGGAAGCCATCAAAGCGCGACAACTACGATAACTACTGTAAATACGGTAAATGCAAGCACGACTTCTGCGGGCGCAAGCGCGACTACGACTGCCGCCAACGCGAGTACGACGACTGCTAGCTGATGGTTCGACAGGCTCCCACAAGAAAACCAAAAGCCCCGCTTGCGCGAGGCTTTGGGAATCTCGAAGTAATTCGATGATTCTCCCTAATCACGGTACTTACATTATAGTAAATTTGCTTTATGTTTGTCAATACCTGTCTGCGATATATCTACAGCTGGACCCGCGGGGAATTGAACCCCGGAGATTCTCCGTGATTAGGGAGGTCTCGAACCACTCCGGGCCCAGCCTTGAATAGTATCATCGCGTATATAAAACGCAATGCAACAAGCACGTTATAAATGAAGTAGACATTTTACAGTGTTATGATAAAATTAATTTTATAAATGGAAAAACAACTTTTGTGGGATAAAATTGGGAAAATTTGCATCTATCTTCTTTTTGGTCTTGTGCCGGTGTTTTTTTTGCCATTCACCGCGTTTCCGGTAATTGAAAATAAGACAATTCTCGCCGGAATCCTCGTCTTTGTCGCGCTTGGATCGTGGCTCGCGCATGCGTTGCATACGGGGCGGTTCCAGTTGTTAAAAACCCGCCTTTTCTTCGCGCTCGTCTTGTTCCTTATTCTCGGCGGGGTCTCCGTGTTTTTTTCCCAATCGCGCCAGTTGAGTCTGTGGGGGGATCTTGGTTCCATTGACAACTATTTTAACATCGTAATCTACAGCCTCGCGCTATTTTTGACACCTGTCTTTCTTCGGGAAAATTTTATTCGCCATTGGCGCCGCGATCTTAGCGGTTATTCTTATACTCATAAACTACAATTATGTCTGGCTCGATATTCTGCTCGCGTCAGCGCTCGTCGTAAGCTGGCAGATTATGCATTCTCGCCTCGCAAAATCGCCCGATGGCGATCGCGGGGCAAGGCCCGCAGGCGATTTGTTGGCGCCTGCCCCGCAGAGCGCAGCCGCGCTCTTTGCGGGGCCGAAGTTTGGGCTGCCGCTTGTGCTTATGGTGATTGTCGCGATTCTGTTTTTTGTCCAGCCGCCGATTTCAGCGATTGTGCGGCTTCCCGCAGAAGTGCGGCCAAGCCTTTCAGCGACTTTGGATATCGCGCGATCAAGTTTTTCCGCCAGCATTTCCCACGCGATTGTAGGGTCGGGCCCCGCGACATTCCTTTATGAATATCTCATGCACCGCTCCATAGCGCTCAACGCGACCGGATTTTGGGGAGTGAGATTTTCTCAAGGGTTTTCGACAATTTCGACGCTTCTTGTCACCCTGGGAGTTATTGGTCTTTTAACACTTCTTTTTTTCTTTGGGCTTTTTGTCTTTACGGGATTTTACGGAGTGGCATCGCTTGGACGCAGAAAATCGCCCGCGGAGCGGGTGGCGCTTATCTCTTTTGTGAGTTTTCTATTTCTCTTTCTTTCATGGTTTTTCTATCCGGCAAATTTCACAATTCTTTTGTTTACGTTTCTTTTCGCGGGTATGACGCTCGCGGCGTTACGATCCGGCGGAGCAATGGAAGGCCTTGAGTTTTCGATTCTAAAAACTCCCCAGCGCACGTTTCTCTCTTCTCTCTGCATCATTATTCTTATTGTCGGAGTGATTGTCGGAATCTATTGGCAGGGGCAGAAGTATCTTGCGTCCGTGTTCCATACGATTGGCGTCCGTTCATACAGTAAGAATCAAAATATTGATGCCGCGATGAAATATGTGGGGCTCGCGGTGAGTCTTGATCAGACCCGCGACACGTATTGGCGGACATTCGCCCAGCTTTTGAGTTTGCGGGCGCAGGCGGTGTTGAGCGATAAAAATCTTGAAACCGCAGAACTTCAGCGCCGTTACCAAGCGGTGCTGCAGAGTTTAATTCAGGCAGGGCAGCGCGCAACGCAAGTGAATCCGAGAGATCCGCTGAACTGGAGGGAGCTCGCAAGTATATATGAAGACAATATTGCGATCGTCGGAGGGGCAGATCGCTTTGCGGTTGAAAATTACGAAAAAGCGGCGGCGTTTAACCCCAAAAATCCTGCCGAATATCTGAACATTGCTCAAGCGTATGTGCGCGGGGCTGATATGGAGCAAGCGCAGATTGCCCGCGCGAGCCAAGGAAAGGGCACAGAAGTAAAAAAGGAAGACATAGCGAAACTTCAGGAGGACCTTCGCGGTAAACTCGTAAAAGCCCTCGAGAATCTTCAAAAAGCTATTGAGCTCAAGAGCGATTACGCGCCCGCGTATTTTTTGAGCTCCCAGGTGTATGAGCGACAGGGGAATCGCGCGCTTGCGATCCAAAAAACATTGGAGACAAAAAATTTCAATCCGCTTGACACGGGCGTGGGGTATCAGCTTGGGCTTCTCTATTATTTCGATAATCAAACGGAAAACGCGCGGGATGAGTTTGTAAGAGTGACAGGGCTCAATCCGGATTTCGCCAACGCCCGGTATTTCCTTGGTCTTTCATATGATCGGCTCGGCAACAAAGATAAGGCAATCGAACAATTCGAGCGGATCCAGAAACTAAATCCCGACAATGAAGAAGTGAAAAAGATTTTGGCGAACTTGCAGGCAGGGAAAGACGCGCTCGCAAATATCGCGCCTCCGGGCGCTGCTCCGCAACAGAGGATCGAAACGCCTGAGGAAGAAAAGGGAGGAGAGAGCGTAGAAAAACTCGAGTAGTTTTCACGGGGCTTGACAGATTCTTTGGATGCGAGTAGAATGGTTTTATATCATTTTTTAATCTTTCACCTTGTGAAAACAAGGAATTTGAAGTAAATCAATTGAAGATGAGAAAGAAAACTTCATAGATTAGGTGAGGGAAGTTGTTTTTGTTTTGTTTGCCATGGGAAAAACAAAAAACTTTTCAAAACATAGATACACAGCGCTTCCATTTCCTAACTTTCTCGCGACACAGAGAGATTCGTACCAGTGGTTCTGGGATAAGGGGCTTCGCGAGCTTCTCGATGAAATTTCTCCCATAAGAGACTATGGCGAGAAAGATTTTGAGTTGCGATTTTTGGGTTACAAGCTCGACGAACCAAAGTACACTGAAATTTCCGCGCGAGACCGGAATACCTCTTACGAGGCGGCGCTTCGCGTGCGAGCAAGTCTTTTATACAAGCGAACCGGGGAGATGAAAGAACAGGAAGTCTATCTTGGCGATTTTCCGCTGATGACCAAACGCGGCACTTTTATCGTGAATGGAGTTGAAAGAATAGTGATTTCCCAGCTCATTCGTTCTCCAGGCGCCTTCTTTACATCGAACTGGCATGTCGGGAAGCAACTTTTTGGCGCGAAAATTATCCCAAACCGAGGCGCGTGGCTTGAATTCGACACGGACGCGAGCGGCGTTATCGGGGTAAAAATAGATCGAAGAAGAAGGGCGCCGGCGACAACACTCCTCCGAGCTTTTGGCATCCAAAAAGATGAAGATATCCGCCGATTTGGGACGGTGGAAGATGGAGCAAAGATTGGGCGATGAGAATTCTTACAGGACTAATATCAAAGACAAGGACAGGGCATCTCGCAAAGAAGACCGGGTGCTCCACGTAGAGGATGTTATCGGAGTGTTGTATGAAATTATACGGATGAATAATGATCCGGAGGCAAACCCCGATGACATTGATCATTTGGGGAATCGAAGAGTGCGAGCAGTGGGAGAATTGCTGCAAAATAGGCTCCGCATCGGCCTTACGCGAATGGAGAGAATTATTCGCGACAAGATGTCAACACTCGATCAGGCGACCTTAACACCCTCCCAGCTTATAAACGCTCGGCCGGTAATGGCGATTGTGCGCGAGTTTTTCACTACCGGACAGCTTTCACAGTTTATGGATAACGCGAATCCGCTCTCGGAGCTTGAGCATAAACGAAGACTTTCGGCGACGGGTCCCGGAGGGCTGACAAGAGAGCGAGCCGGATTTGAAGTCCGCGATGTGCAACCGTCTCACTATGGACGGATTTGTCCGATACAAACGCCCGAAGGTCCCAATATCGGCCTTGTGGGGCATCTTGCTTCGTATGCCCGGCTTAATGAATTCGGATTTCTTGAGACCCCTTATTTTAAGGTGAAAGATGGAAAAATCACCGGAGAAATCGAGTACCTGAACGCTCATCAGGAAGAGCGCATGAATATCGCTTCAGGGGACGTACAAGTAGACAGTGATAACCGCATCGCGGGAAAATTCGTGAGAGCGCGCGTCAGAGGCACTCCCGGTCTTATTGAGAAAGCCAAGGTGCAATATGTTGACGTTTCAGCACAACAGGCAATTTCTGTCGCGACCGCGCTTATTCCGTTTCTTGAACATGACGACGCGAACCGAGCTCTCATGGGCTCAAACATGCAAAGGCAGGCGGTGCCGTGCGTTCGCCCAGTCGCTCCATACGTCAGAACCGGCCTTGAAGAGCGAGTCGCGAACGATTCCGGCCTTGTGGCTGTTGCCGAGGAGGATGGAGAGGTTCAAGAGGCGGACGCGAATCACATAAAAATAAAAGTGAAAAGTGAAAAATTAAAAGCGAGAAGTCAGTTTAGCGAATATCCGCTGGATACGTTTAAGCGATCAAATCAATACACGGTTATTCATCAAAAAGCATTGGTGAAGCCGGGTGATACGGTAAAGAAAGGAGAGGTGATTGCCGACGGTTCAGCTGTGGATCACGGAGTGCTGGCCCTGGGAAGGAATATTTTGACGGCCTTTGTGTCATGGCGCGGAAATAATTTTGAGGACGCGGTTGTGATTTCCGAAAAACTTGTGCGCGACGACGTGTTTTCTTCAATTCATATCGAAGACTTTTCGATTGACGTGCGGGAAACAAAACTAGGTCCCGAGCTTACGACATGCGATATTCCGAATGTCTCCGAAGAAAAACTCGGCAATCTTGACGAGGAGGGGATTATACGAATAGGCGCGTATGTGGAGGCGGGGGATATTCTCGTGGGAAAGATTTCTCCAAAAGGGGAAGCGGATCTTACTCCCGAAGAGCGGCTTTTGCGCGCGATTTTTGGAGAAAAAGCGCGGGATATCAAAGATACTTCTCTCACTGTTCCTCACGGAAAGAGAGGGCGGGTAGTGGGGGTGCGTATATTTTCCCGAGACGCGGGCGACCGGTTGCCGCCCGGTGTCATAAAATCGGTTCAAATAGAAATCGTGCAGCTGCGGAAAATCGGAGCGGGAGATAAAATCGCTGGCCGCCACGGAAATAAGGGAGTAATCGCTCGCGTTCTTCCGGAGCAGGAGATGCCGTATCTTCCGGATGGCACGCCAGTAGAACTTGTCATGGATCCTCTCGGAGTTCCATCGCGCATGAATATCGGGCAAATCCTTGAGTGTCATCTTGGTTGGGCGGCTCATGCGGGGGGATATAACGCGGTGACTCCAGCTCTTTCGGGAGCTACGGAAGATGAAATAAGAGCCGAGCTTACAGCCGCCGGATTATCGGAAGATGGCCAAGTAACTCTCTACGACGGATACACGGGATTGCCATTCGAGAACAAGGTGACAGTGGGGTACATGTACATAATGAAACTTATCCATATGGTGGAAGATAAGATTCATATGAGAGCCATTGGGCCGTATTCTTTGATTACCCAGCAGCCTCTTTCGGGAAAGGCGCAGTTTGGAGGCCAGAGGTTTGGAGAAATGGAAGTATGGGCGCTTGAAGGATATGGCGCTCCTCACACGCTGCAGGAAATTTTGACTGTCAAATCTGATGATGTGATGGGCCGCTCCGCCGCGTACGAAAGCATTATCAAGGGAGA
>JACOUK010000035.1 GCA_016177905.1 Candidatus Spechtiibacteriota bacterium
AGAGAAGACTGGCGAGAGTAATGATACAGAGAAGAAGTTCGAGGCATTTGGAGAGAAGGCGGAAGAAGCAGAGCGGGAATTGAATCTGGCGGAAAATGAAATGAAGAGAGTGAAACAAGATCTCTTTCCTCAAGAGTTTCAAAAAGTGATTGTCGAGTTGCGTGAGAAGTTGCCTTTGCTAGAGGACGGAGTCCGGATTCTCAAAGACTATTCAAGGATCCTTTCTCCTTTGCTTGGAGAGGATTCGCCAAAACGGTATCTTATTATTTTTCAAAATTCAAGCGAAATACGCCCCACAGGAGGATTTATAGGGAGTTACGCGATTCTTGAAGTGGCGAACGATACAATAAAAAAGATGGAAATTCGGGGGATTTATGACGCGGACGGCCAGCTTAGCGTAAATGTGATTCCTCCCAAACCCCTCCAGCATATCTCGAGCGCGTGGTCCACGCATGACGCGAATTGGTTTTTTGATTTTCCCGCGTCAGCAAAAAAGATCAGCTGGTTTTTTGAAAAGACCGGCGAAGAGAAGATTGACGGAGTGATGAGTCTCAACATCGAGCTTATAGAGAAGCTTCTTACGCTCACAGGGCCTGTCGGTCTTCCCGAATACAATCTCACACTTGATGCGCAAAACTTTCGGGACGAAGTGCAATATGAGGTTGAAGTTGGCTACGATAAAAAAATAAATCGCCCCAAACAAGTTCTGGCCGATTTTACGCCCCTATTTCTTGTCCGGCTGTATGAGGTTTGGCAAAATCAGAAACAGGAACTTTTCTCAATTCTCGCCGACGCGTTAGAGGAGAAGAATATCATGCTGTTTTTTAAAGAAAGAGAGTCGCAAAAATTTTTTGAAGAGCATGGCTGGACCGGAAGCATGGAGAATGCCAAAAATTCTGATTATCTCGCGGTAGCGCATATCAATATCGGCGGGTATAAGACGAGTAGATATATGGAGCAAGAAATAATCCGCCGCGCCAAAATCAAAGAGGATGGCACAATCGTTGAGCATCTTCTGATATCGCAGAGCCATAAGGGAGGGGATAGCAAATACTGGTGGTATAACAAGCCGAATATCGATTATGTGAAGATATATGTGCCGAAAGGCGCAAAGCTCGTTTCCTCTACAGGCGGAAAACGAAGAGATGTGGAGAAACCGGTTGATTATCGGTCACTTCAATTTGTAGAAGATCCGGAGATTGAGACAATCGAAAAAACGATGAGCGCTTCGGGCCCTATCGATATTTTTGAAGAGAACGGAAAGACTGTCTTTGCCACGTGGGTTGTGACAAAGGCAAAGGCAGCAAGCGTAGTGGAAATAGAATATACGCTTCCATTCCGAGTGGAACTTCATCAAGGCAAGGGAGCGTATCGTATGTATTTCCAAAAACAGGCGGGAACGAGCGCGAATGCGAGATCGACACTTACACTCCCCGAAAATTGGCGTGAGCTTACAGAAAATCCGCTTGAACAGTCGTTTATCCTTGATAAAGATCGGGAAATCCAGTATACCTTGAGGAGATGACAAAATTTTCGCAGATTTTTCATGCGCCTTCGAAAACCGTGACTTCGGCGGCTTTTTTGTTGGCGATCGCGGCGCTTTTAAGCCGTATGTTGGGACTTGCGCGGGATAGAATACTCGCGGGGACTTTTGGAGCGGGGAATGAGCTCGATGTGTATTTTGCCGCGTTTCGCGTGCCCGATTTTGTGTTCCAGATTGTGATTGCGGGCGCGGTTTCCTCCGCGTTTATTCCCATGTTTATGTCTCTGTACGCAAAAAATAAAGAAGAAGCGTGGAGAGCGGCGAATAACTTTTTAAACATCGCTATTTTTTCTCTCGTGGTTTTGGGAGGAATAGCCGTGATATTCACGCCAGTTTTTACTCCGTTTGTGACTCCCGGCTTTGAGGGCGAAAAATACCGAGAGACTGTCGGGCTCACGAGAATTCTTTTTCTAAGTCTCGTATTTTTGGGCTTGAGCGCTATTTTTTCAGGCATTCTTCACTCGTTCAAAAGATTTTTGGCGTACGCGCTCGCGCCCGTATTTTATAATCTCGGCATTATATTCGGCGCGCTTGTGCTCGTGAAATATCTTGGGATTTATGGGTTGGCGTGGGGAGTCGTGTTGGGAAGTTTTTTGCACTTTGTAATCCAGATACCTTCGGCATTTGCTTCGGGCTTTTTGTGGCAAAAAGTATTTGATTTTCGGGACTCTCATTTTCAGAAGATTTTTTTTCTTATGGTCCCGCGGGCAGTGGGACTCGGCATCTATCAGATGAATTTATGGGTCGTAACCGCGATTGCTTCGACGCTTCAGGCGGGGTCGGTCGCAATATTTCACCTCGCGAACAATCTAGAATACTTGCCCATCGGTATTATCGGAATATCTTTCGCGGTGGCGGTGTTTCCTTCGCTTTCGGAATTTGTGTCATACGAAAAGAAAAAGGAGTTTATCGGCGAAATATCTTCCGCGGCCCGAGTTATTCTTTTTTTTGTTGTGCCTTTAAGCGTGCTTATATTCGTTCTTCGAGCGCATATTGTGCGGATAATTCTTGGAACAGGAGAATTCGGCTGGTCCGATACCCGTCTCACCGCGGCGAGCCTCGGCCTTTTTTGCTTTGGAATTTTCGCTCAAAGTCTTATTCCTCTGTTTTCGCGCGCTTTTTACGCGCTTCACAATACAAAAACTCCGGTTATTTTGAACAGCATCGGAATGGCCCTGAATGTTGTCTTGAGTCTTCTCTTTGTGTTTTGGATATTTACGATCCCCGAATTCAGAAGTTTTGTTTCCCGATTTTTACATTTGGAAGGGATCGAGAATCTTCAATTGCTCGGGCTTCCGCTCGCGTTTTCGATTTCAGGAATTCTAAATCTTGCCATACTTTTTACCGTATTCCAAAAACGCATCGGCGTTTCGTGGGATTCAGGGCTTCTGGGGTCGGGTGTGAAAATTTTTGTCGCAAGTATGGTATCGGGGGTTCTTGCGTACGGTATTCTTTTCCTTGTGGGCCCATTCGTAAATACAAAAACTGTTCTGGGTCTTTCCCTGCAGGCCGGGATCGCTACAACCGCGGGTGCCGTAGCTTATGTTTTATTGATGCTTGTATTTCGCGCTCCAGAGCTTAACTCTTTCCAGCGTCTGTTCAAGGGAAGACTGCGTCTCTCTGCGTATCCTCACGAACATGAGATAAATGGGAGATAGGCTTCTGTTGCTTTGTGAATGTGTGTGGTATTATAAAAATGATTTCTCAAAGCCATCCATACAAGCCCCAAGAGTTTACTGTCTGGGGCTTTTAAATGCCTCAAAATTCTAGTAGGATAGTTACAATCATGAGTACAGAGAATATCCGCAATTTTTGCATTATCGCGCATGTGGATCATGGAAAATCAACTCTTGCTGATCGTTTTTTGGAATTGACGGGAACTGTGGAGAAGCGAAAAATGCGCGAGCAGTATTTGGATATGATGGATTTGGAGCGAGAGCGCGGGATTACCATCAAGATGCAGCCGGTGCGTATGAAATATAAGGATTACACATTAAACTTGATTGATACTCCGGGTCATGTTGATTTTTCGTATGAAGTTTCGCGCGCGCTCGCGGCGGTGGAAGGAGCGATTTTGCTTGTGGACGCGACAAAGGGAATCGAAGCGCAGACGCTCGCGCACGCGAAAATTGCGATTGAGCAAGGCCTTACCATTATTCCGGCCGTGAATAAGATTGACCTTGCCCAGGCGCGGATTACAGAAACAGAGCGGGGGATTGAGGATTTGCTTTTATCATTTGACTATGCGGCGGAAAAAATATTTCGAATATCCGGGAAAACAGGCGAGGGTGTGAGCGAGCTTCTCAACGCAGTGATAGAGAAGATACCTTGCCCCGAATTACCAATAATTACCAATTACTCGCCTCGCTCCCGCGAAGGCGGAGCGGGCCAACTATCAATTACTCCCTTGCGAGCCCTTATTTTTGATTCCATATTTGATTCATACAAGGGAGTTGTCGCGTATGTGCGCATCAAGGAAGGGAGGGTTTCAAAAAACGATACGATCTTTTTTATAGCCGGAGGCATAGAGTCGGAGATGAAAGAGCTTGGGTATTTTTCACCAGAATTTACGGCGGCGAGTTCGCTCGAGGAAGGAGAGATTGGCTATATCGCAACTGGCATGAAAGAAGCTGAAAAAGTCAAGATAGGCGATACGATTACCATAGCCGCAAGCGGTGAACAGCGAGCTGTCAGCCGATTGCCGGGATACAAAGAGCCGCAGCCGCTTGTATTCGCGAGTGTGTTTCCGACTGAAGGCGATGAATTTGATTCGTTGAAGGATGCAATTTCAGAGCTCAAACTCAACGACGCCTCGCTTTATTTCGAACCAGACTATTCGGAAGTGCTTGGCCGTGGAATGAAGTGCGGGTTTCTTGGAATGCTTCACATGGAAATTACGCTTGAGCGGCTCCGGCGCGAGTTTCATATCGAGACAGTGGTAACCTCTCCTTCTGTTGTGTATGAAGTAAAGATGAAGAACGGCGAAGAGATGCGTGTGTATACCCCTTCCAAGTTTCCCGATGTCTCAAAGATCGAGAAAATTTTTGAACCTTACGCGATCCTCGAAATTTTGACTCCCTCATCGTATCTTTCTCCGGTTATGAGTATTTTGAAGGATCTGCGCGGCGAATATCGTGAAACGGAGAATCTCGGGCAAGAACATTTGAGAGTGCGGTATCTCGTGCCCCTTGCTGAAATAATTACGGATTTTCATGATACATTAAAAAGTGTTTCAAGCGGATTTGCGTCTCTCTCATATGAATTTGCGGGAACGCGCGAGGCGGATGTCGTAAAAATGGATATTTTGCTTGCCGGCGAAAAAATTGAGACGCTCGCCCGAATTGTCCCGCGAGATAGCGCGTATGAGGCGGGGAAAAGAATCGTGGGAAAACTGAAGGAGATTATGCCGCCCGAGCAGTTTGCGGTTGCGATTCAAGCCGCGGTTGGCGGAAAAATTATCGCGCGAGAGACAAAAAGCGCCATGCGAAAAGATGTCACCGGGTATCTCTATGGAGGAGACTATACAAGAAAACGCAAGCTTTTAGAAAAACAAAAAAAGGGCAAGAAGCGCCTTGGGGAACATGCTCACGTCCGCCTCGACAACGAGACGCTGATGAAGTTGTTTAAGAGCTCATAGATTGTGATATATTAGAGATAGGGAACAATAAGAAATGTGATGGTTGAAAGCGCGATCACGCATACCGCAATCGTCCAGAAAATTCTTGCAATTTTTCGCATTTTGTTTGGGTTCATATAGTATCTTTCTAGTGTATAAGCAATTTTTATTCTCGCAAGGGGGCGACCTTACAACCCCCCTATCAAAAAAGATAGACTCCCCCTTGATGAACAAAAATTGCTTGTACACTAGAAGACTGTAAGCAAGCGTATTGTATCAGATATGAGAAATAAAAGAAACGCGAAGTTTTTTATTAATATCCTTGCGTCTAAAATTTCACTCCTCGCTCTCGGCGGGCTTACGGTGTGGCTTGGAATTTCTGTTTTGAAAGAGGCAAATCGGAAACATGAAGCTTCGGACGCTGTTGCCCTTCTTGAAGCTGAAAAGCAGGACTTGGAAGCAAAAAATGCTGATGCCGCGGCAGTTCTCGGTTCCTTGAAGGATGCGGGGATTCTTGAGCTTGAGGCAAAAAGGCGACTGAATCTCAAAAAAATTGGCGAGGAAGTCGCGGTGATATTGCGGGAAAAAAATGGGCAAGAGCAGAGTCGGGGCAGTGAGGATTCTGTTGAAAAAACTAAGACTTTAAATGATGGAGGTGAAGGGGCGGATTTTCCAAATCCTCTCAAGTGGTGGAAGTATATTACAGGATCTGAGTAACAAATTATAAGAATTTCTCCTCCGCGAATTCTAGCGGGCTTGCCCGCTGAAGTCTCGCGTAGCGAGACGAAGGCGGGATTAGTATAGTGGCAGTACGCGACCTTCCTCCGCCCCCGACAACATCTGAAGAAGTTGTGGCGGGTGGTGGACAAAACCTTAAAATAAAGCATATGTTTTATACTTATGTTTTGTTATGTAGCAATAAGGAATCTTCTGAATCCGAATTTTATATCGGATCTACCACCGATCTTAGAAATAGAGTAATAGAACATAAATCTGGCGAAATTAAAACCACAAGAAAGTTTGATAAAGTTTCTTTAGTCTACTACGAATGCTGTGTAAATAAGACTGATGCGAGAAAGCGAGAATTACAACTTAAAACCGGATTTGGTAGAGGATATTTGAGGAGAAGACTGGAGAGTTATTTGAAAGACGCGCGGATGTAGTATAGCGGCAGTACGCGACCTTCCCAAGGTCGAAGCGGGGGTTCGACTCCCCTCATCCGCTCATAGAGGCCTTCCTCCGCCTAAAGGCCTGCCCAAAGCTATGCGATAGCATTGCTGGCAGGCCATTATGGCGGACCCGCCTGAATGTCTCGCGAAGCGAGACTTTCGGCGGGCAAGGTCGAAGCGCCGGTCCGATTCCGGTATCCCGCTCAAAGATTGCTTTATATTTTCTTGCGTTTTTCTCACTTATGGCTTACGATAATAGAAGATGAGTTTTTTGAAAATTTGCCAAAACATCCTGGACTGGAGGGATTGAGAGATGAAATTCGTGAAAAGCAAGAGGTTGCTCATAGTCGCGGCGCTTTTGTTGGTTGCTGGTATATTCTTCTTTTTTGGGATTAAATCTCTGATACCAAAAAAGGATATTCCGCGCAAACCGGAGACAAACAGTGCGGTATTTTATGATGTTTTTGAGGCACTTGTGGGATACAAACTGGTCGCGGAGGTATGGATAGAAACAAAAGAAGATTACCAGAAATTGACCGTCATGCTACGAGATCAGACATCCATTGATATGGACAAGGAGCAACAGTGGGATAAGGAGCTCTTGTACTGGAACAAGCTTCCTTCATGGCTTAAAGAGCAGGGAGCCAAGCAACGGATGGACCTCACTGACTCTGGACTGTCAGTAGAAGTAACGTTTCCGGAATCGCAAGCATACTTTGTGTACGTGCCTCGGACGGATATGGGTTTTTTGGGATGGCTGACAGCAAACAAGGTAACGCCGCATACCGTTCCAAAGTACGATTGGCGGCCTATCATTATCTGGGTGGTCCCATCGCTTCTTTTGATCGCTGTTATCGCAGGCGGAACTTGGTGGATGGTGACACGCGGGCCATTAGGCGGGGCAATGCGCGGCTTCGGGAAAAAAGAAAAAAGAGAGGGAATAGAAAGGCCAAAGGAACGCTTCAGCGACGTTGCCGGGATGGAAGAAATTATCAGAGAAGTAAATTTTATCGTCAAGTTTTTCAAAAAGCCGTATATTCTCAAACGATTGGGCGGGAAACCGAAAAAAGGAGTGCTACTTTCTGGCCCTCCGGGAGTTGGAAAGACACTTTTGGCGCGGGCTATCGCGGGCGAAGCGAACGTGAATTTCTTCCCCATAACCGGATCAGAATTTGTTGAGATGTTTGTGGGAGTAGGCGCAAGCAGAATCAGGGATTTATTCAGTACGGCAAAAAAATTCGCCCCAGCGATTATTTTTATAGATGAAGTTGATTCTCTGGGGAAAAGGCAAGCGGGGCTCGGCGATTCTGCCGGACAGGAGTATCGCCAAACGTTAAATCAGCTTTTGGCTGAGATGGACGGATTTGATTCGCTTTCAGGGATTCTTGTCATATTTGCATCAAACTTTCCCGAACTCATCGATCCGGCGTTACGGAGAAAGGGCAGGATAGATAGCGAAATCAAGATCCCTCTTCCTTCTCTTGCGGGAAGAAAAGCAATTTTGACGGTTCACCTTCGAAATCAGACTAAAGGCAATGTTCTAGATACAGATGTTGATATAGATAAGTTGGCAAACAAAACCTACAATTTTTCCGGAGCAGACATAGCAAACTTTGCGAACGAAGCTGTTTTCGTGGCGGCAAAGAAAGAAAAAGATAAAATCAGCAAAGTGGATTTCGATGAAGCATTTGATATCATCGTGCTCGGGCTTGCCGGAAAACCGGTAGGAGACTTGGAGGAAAGGGGGAAAACCGCTATTGCTGAAGCAGGGCATGCGCTTGTCGCAAGGCTTCTTCCAGCGCTTCAAAAATTACCAATACAAGTTGCAAGCATTTTGAGAAGGGCAGATTCTATGGGTCTCGTGCAGCTCATCCAAGAGGGAGATATGCGTTCTGTGACAAAGGAAGAGTTGGAAGCGCAAATTTGTTTCTGTTTCGGGCACAGGGTTGCAGAACAAATAGTTTATGGGGTTATTTCGTCCGGAGCTAGCACTGATCTTGGCAATGCTACTCGTATTGCCCACGACATGGTTAGAAAATATGGTATGAGCGAACTCGGCCCCATTGTTGTCTCTGAAGAAACAAGCGAAACAACACGGCGAGATTGCGACATGGCGGCAATGAAAATTCTCGCGGCTTGCGAGAAACGAACCGAGGATCTCCTGCGCGCCAACGAACGAATACTGCGCGGTTTGGCAGACGCACTTGTCCTAAAAGAAGAGCTGCGAGTACAGGAAGTCGACGACTTGATACGTCTATTGCAGTCCGAAGCGGCATGAAATTCATGCCGTTTTTGTTTTCATTGCGCCCCCTCCCTTTTCGTAGTAGAGTAGAGAGACTCGAGAGTTTGTTCTTTTTCAAAGTAAAATACAGAAAGGAGATCGCAAGATGGATATAAAGATCGACCGCCGAAGGATTGTGCCAGCAGTTTTCGTTTTGCTCATTGCGACTATCATCGTTACCCCATGCGTGTACGCGGCGTTCATGATTCAGGCGCGCGTAAGCGGGGATACCCAGTATATCGACGCCTTTCCCGTGATTGGCGCAAGATTACAAAAAGAGCGCCTGCGGGAAGAAGATCAAAAACTCAAAGAAGATCTTTGGGCAGGGGAATATGCCACATTGCCTCATAAAAATTACGGAGAATGGACGAGCGATGTTCTCTACTCCCAGGCATTAGTAAAGTCGATTGAATGGAAGAGAATTGCGTGGTTTCGCGGCAATGAAGTTGTAACGAAAGATATCCGCGTTCTTCTTTCGTATCCCGACCGGTTGGTTATCGGAGAGTTGCCTATGGTCGCAGAGTCGGAGCTTCAAGAAAGACGTCGGATAATTGACTATGACATCGTCAATATTGTTAACGCAAAGCACGCAGAACAGAAATTGCCGCCGCTTGATATTATTGATTCTGCAATAGACGTGAGACTTTCTCAAACAAACCCCTTTCTTCGTTGGCTTCTTGAAAATCCTCTCAATCTCGTAATGCTCCTTGCGATGTTCGCGGCTCTTTGGATGTTTTATCCGATTTTTGACCAAGTAAGAAACAGTTTTAGCAGTAAAATAATTTCGAAACCCTTTACGCCAACCGGTGAAACAGTAAAAGACGTAGGAGGACTTCCCGAGTTTAAAGAATTGGTCGAGTCATTTACTGTGATACTCGATCACCCCGATATTATTCGGAGCTTCGGCGGCAACACACAGCCGTGTATTCTTTTCAGCGGGCCTCCGGGCGGCGGGAAAAGCATGTGCGCCCGCGTGTTGGGGAATATCGCGTGCAAGAAAGAGGTTTATGTAAGAGTAATAGACTGCGCGCTTCTCATGGCTGGCGGAAGCGCTCCGGCCCGGATTCGCGACGTGTTTCGTCGGGCAAGAAAACACGATCGGGCTTTCTTAATTTTTGATGAAGTGGAATCGTTCACACGCGCGCGCCGCTTGACCCAAAGCGGCGTTGAGGAGGAAAAGAGCGACGCTCTCATTGAGTTTATCACCGAGCTCGATGGGGTTACAAAATACCCCTCAAAGGACGAGTCTTCCATACGATCCATTATGGTGTTGGCAATGACCAATCGCCCCGAACTTGTTGATAAGGCGTTGCTTCGGTCTCGTAGGATCGGCGCTCATGTGGAATTTCCCACGAGTAGAAAGGCGAGTGATCGAAGAGAAATTCTCGAAATTCACAGTCATGGGAAGTTCCTGCCGCCCGACCAAAAGAATGAGTGGCTTGATCGGCTCGCCGAAAGCACGCAGAATTTCAGTGGGGCGGACCTTGCCGCGCTGATGGAAGAGGGAGCTGGCACAACAGGCGTTCGCTACGCGAAACAAGGAGGCAGAAAAGTTCCTCCGGACGTGTTTGTTTCTTTTGAGGATCTGGAAGATGCCCGCACGAAGATAGTGCAAAAGAATAGAAAACTAAAAGCCCCTGATCAAAATTCGGGCCGAGCCCTTCCCTCACAGGGATAGAGAGGGGCTTTTTTGTACGCGATTGATTTGCGAAATGAGATGTTTGTGATACGATGATTTTGCGAAAGCCCCCAGCTTAGCTGGGTTTGGCCAAGCTAAGCTTGGCCAGCGTAGCTCAGTGGTAGAGCAATTGTTTCGTAAACAATAGGTCGTCGGTTCGAGCCCGACCGCTGGCTTAAAGATTAGACTTTCGGTTTTTGACCAAATTTTCTATCGCACTAGCGGTAATTTCTATGTTGCAACTGTGATGCTCTTTGCACCACGCCTCGCATTTTTCCGCTTGCGCTCGATCTTCGTAGTGGAAGCCGCACTCATTGCACTGGTATAGCATTTTTTCGTTTTGTTGTGTAAGCTTAACCATAATTACAGATAATCTAATAAACTATTGTAGTTTATAAAATTGAACCATTGATAAAAATACGCGATCCACACGCCGAGCTTGTTTGTGAAGAGAAGGATGCCAAGAAAAACAAGAAACAGCCCTCCGATAATCGAAATAACATTGAGATATTTGCTCAACTTTGAGATATAGTTTGACGCAGAACCTATGCCTGCGGCGATGATGAGGAACGGCACCGCAAGTCCGAGAGAGAAAACCGAAAGAAAGAACGCTCCTTGCCCAACTGTTGCCGATGCCGCGGCAAGCGTCAGAATTGATCCTAAGATAGGTCCGACACACGGAGTCCAGCTAAAAGCGAATGTCGCTCCGAAAATGAGAGAACTTGCCGGATTGCCCGGCTTCAACGTCTTTATTCTTCCGATATTTTTCTCAACATTCAAAAACGGCAGCCGCAGAACTCCTATCACGAAGAGCCCAAAAAGTATTACGAAAATACCGCCGATTCGCGAGAGCCAAATCCGATATTGGGTAAGAGCGGAGCCGCCAAGACCGAAAAGACTGCCGAGCAATATGAAAATAAAACTGAAACCAACAACAAACAAAAGTCCGTTCAAAAAAATTTTCCTTCGTGCCGATTTGGATTTCAGCGGGTCCTGCAAATCCTGCGTCGAAACGCCGCTGATGAATCCCAAATACCCGGGCACCAAAGGAAGGGTGCAAGGGGCAAGAAAGGTGAGAATGCCGGCGATAAATGCGGGGATGATAAGTGAAAATTCCATAGTTACTTATGATGAGAGTAATTTTTGAATCTTTTGGCGCATCTCGTTTATATCCATCGGTCCTCGCTTGCGCTCAACAATATTTCCGTCTCTATCTACAAAAATTGTTTCCGGCATGGAAAATCCGCCGATGGATTGGTAAAACGAGTCAGAAGGGTCAAGCAGAAAGACAAGATTATTTGTAGTTCCTTGTTGGTCGGTATATCCCTTTGCGACTCCCAATGACTCTGCGCGGTCAATTGCAATAATCGCGATTTTATCGCCAAACTCTTTTTGGACTGTCGCGAAATCAGGCAATTCCTGTTTGCAGAAAGGACACCATGCCGCCCAAGAGTTAATCACCACTGGTTTACCGGCAAAGTCCGTAAGGCTTACTGTCTTGCCGCTGTAATCTTGGAGATGGAAATCCGGCGCTTTGTTAGATTTTGTGGGCTCTTCCTCTCGAGTTGTCACAATGGGCGGGGGTACGTTTTCGCGTTGCCCTGTCCTTGAAAGAGTAAACCAACCGACTGCGACAACGACTATAATACCAACGATAGCTAAAACTTTGTTCATATTTGTGTGTGTATGGTTATTAACTTTTTTATTTTCTCGACCTTCTCAATTATACAAATTATTGTAACAATTCCGTATCGGGATGCGCGGCAACCCACGAAAACCAGAATGAGCCAAATGGATTGATGCGGACAAGTTCTCCCTCATTTTTCTTCTCAAAAAGACGGACGGCATCAATCTCTTTTTCGTACTCCGCAATAATCGTTTTTTCTTGAAAAATATCTTCGACCCTTTCTGCCTTTTTTATGGCTGGCGGCCAGTATGCTTTGGCCTGGCCGTTTACTACTATTCCCAAAATAAATTCCTTTTCGCCTAACCGGCTGTCTTTTTTAAAAAAAAAAAAAAAA
>JACOUK010000036.1 GCA_016177905.1 Candidatus Spechtiibacteriota bacterium
ACAGACTTGGAAGAATCATTGCTGTTTGCTTACTTTACGGAACGATACTGCAACATTCGAGATGATATCCTAGGAGAACACCCGTTTCGAGTGGCACTCTATGGCGGAACATTCGATCCCGCGGCTTTGCATCATCGGCGAATCGTCGAGGAATTGCGACAACAGTTTGATAAAGTTTTCGTTATTCCCTGCGGTCCGCGTCAGGATGTCGAAAATAAACCATCGTTTGGCCAAGTTTCCGATGAAGACCGGAGAGAAATGGCGCGTATGAATTTCGATATTTCGGGCGTTGCTCTGGACTTTTATGATTTGGATAACCATGTATTCACGCCGACTTATCTTGTCCAAGAGCGTTACGAAATGCTGTATCCATACGCGGAGATTTGGCATGTGGCGGGTGCCGATCTTGTGCACGGCGGCAGAGACAACAATTCGGAAATTCAGCGGACATGGATGCGCGGCAAAGAGATTTGGAACACGCTCAACTTTGCGGTGATTGTTCGCGATGGGTACGAATTTTCTGCGGAAGATTTGCCTCCGCACTGTACAATTATTAAACCGCAATATATTAGCGGCTCCTCGACGATGATTCGAGAGGGGATTCGCCACGGAGACGACGTTACGCATCTTCTGACCAAAGATGTACATAGATACATAGAAGCGCGCCGCCTTTACAAAAATTCAAAGGAAGCCTGAAACGCGATGCAGGAGCGAATATACGTGCTCGGGATTTGGATTAATGTATGGAGAAGCGAGGGCGGCGGCGAACCTCTCCTATTTTTCCCCGGTTGGAATGGGGAGTTCACGCAGCCGGAATATCGGGATATTATCCCCGCCTTATTGAACAGGGGATTCGAGGTCCATGCTATTGAATTTCCTGGATCCGGCAAGAGCGATATGCCGCCAAAGGATTGGACATTCGAACATTTCATTTTGCTTGTAGACGCAGTTTTCGCTCATTACAAAATCGAGTGTGCCTGCCTCATCGGACATTCATTGGGAAGCGCGATCGCCCTGCGCTTCGCCCGTTATTTTCCCCACCGCGTGAAGAAACTCATCCTTGTAAGCGCGCCGATTTTTCCCATCTCAAGGCAAATAAAAATTCCGATATGGATGTTCGATAAACTTTTCTGGATCGCCGCGATAATGTTGAAGCCCGCGAAATTGTTATTGTTCGGCGTAAAACCAATTGCAAAATTGCTTCATCTCCATGTGCTATGGCCGCATCTTCATCATTCACGGATTCATCGCATGGCACAGAGGCTCGATCGGACGTATATATTTCTCTTTCGTTCAAAAGGAATTATGCGCAAAATTTTACGGGCTCTTGCGGAAGTGCGGACAATCGAAGATGCGAAGTTTGTGAATGCTCCCGCGCTTCTTATTTCCGGCGAAAAAGATTTTTGGACCCCTCCAAGAAACGCGAAATTACTCGCAAAATATATGAATGATGTTACAGTTTGCATCATCCCGAATGCGCCCCACGACTACGAAGGGGTTTGGGCCGAACAACTCGCCGAAATTGCGACTGACTGGCTCAAGAAAAAGTAATCCCGCGCATTTGACAAAAAGAAATCCCGTAAGGTCAAATCCTGCGGGTTTTTTTATTGTCTAGCCTCTGCCTTGTTGACAAAAAATAGGGACTCTCTATAATGCTTTTATAAGCAGATTCGCAATACCAAAATTGGTCAAGAACGCCGTTTTGTTTCGAATCTCTAAAAGGTCTTCGTTATTAATCAGAGAATAAAAGCACAATGGCGTATCAGGATAATCAAGGTGGTTTTGAGCGGCAAATGTATGATGTCGATGAGACATGCTCGGAATGCGGAACTCATATCGATAAGCTCCCATTCCAGCCGGACGCATCAAGGCGTTCCACACTTCGGTGCCTCAATTGCCACCGAAAATTGCGGGAATCGTTCCGAGAACGTCGGTAAGCGTTTCGCGCAGTAGCTTTCTTGACAGATTTTTGGTAATATGCTACAATACCAATATAAAGATGAAGGGGCGATACATTGGCTTATATAAGGCCATTTTACGCCCAGAATCTCAAAGGTCAGATAGAAGTAAACAAAAGTCACATAATGTATAATCAAAACATGGGTGGCAACTTCGAACGGAAGATGTATCCCGTCGATGAGAAATGCTCGAAATGTGGTGCGGCTATAACCGAACTTCCATTTCAGCCAAATCCCGAAAGACGAGCTTCATTGCTCTGCAGAGATTGCCATCGCGAAAAGCGAATGTCGGAAGACAATCGCCGATAAAAAAACAAAATACCCCCGCAGCTTCTGCCAGAGGCAGACAGGGCGGGGGTATTTTGTTTTTAGAAACCGCCAAGCTTGCCAAAGCGTAATCTATGCGCTATTATGAGGCGACGTCCATAAAATTAGCCGGACGAAGCGAACTTTACCAATTGGTTAGGAAAGGAGACTTGATATGCCCCGATACATTATTCTTGGCGCGGGGAGACAAGGAAGGGCGCTTGCCGTTTTTCTCGCGAGGAACCAAAATGCGGAGATTTCTCTGGTGGATAGAGATCACGTACAAGTGCGCGAAGCACATAGAGAAATTAAAGACTTGTCTCGTTTTTTTCCCGATGGAAAGTTTTCGTTTCACATTACAAATGTTTCTGACCCTTCTTTTTTACGAAAGCTAATCCGAGGGCATGATGTGTGCATCAGCGCCCTGCCGCACCAGCTGAATCTTGGCGCGACAAAAGCGGCAATAGCCGAAGGGGTTCACTTCTGCGACTACGGTTTTGACACCAAAATTATCGAAGCCCAGCTTGCCCTTGGCCATGAGGCAATGAATGCCGGCGTTACAATAGTGCCCAACAACGGCATTGCTCCCGGTCTTTCCAACATCCTCGCGTGGCAAGTTGCGCAAGAAATAGATTGCGACGCGGTAAAAGTGTATGTGGGAGGATTGTCGCAGACCCGCCCCAAAAACGCGGCAGTGTACGAAGAAACATTCGGGAATTTGCTTGAAGAATACGTGGGCACCCAGCCGATTCTACAGGAAGGGGAACTCGTCAATGTGCCTGTTCCAAGCAGATTGGAGAGATTAAAGATTGCGGGGTTTGCTCATCCCTTTGAGGCTTTTCTTACAAACTCCGCAACGCTTTCTGTAGCCACGCGTTTCAAGGATGGAGGGAAAGTGCGTACATTCTGGGAGAAAACTATCAGATACAACGGGCATTACAAGGTTGTGAGCGCGTTCCGAGAGCTTGGATTTTTGAGTAAAAGACGTATGTATCTTCGCGGCGCAAATCAAGAGTCGATTGTTCCTTTTGAACTTGCGACGGAGCTTTTCTCAAGAATTCTTCCCAAGTGCAAATCTGATATGCTCATCTTCCAGATTCTTTTCGAGAAAGAGAGAAGGCTTGCGCGCAAAATTTTGATTGTTATACGTTCCGATCCTGCTTCTGGCCTTTCGGCAATGCAAATCGCGACGAGCATTCCTGTTGCCGTGGTCGCCGAAGCGCTCGCCGCAAAAAAAATGACTCCCGGCGCGTCTCTTCCCGAGTTTTGGATAAACCATCGAGATGTGATGGCTGAATTTAAAAAGATATGCGCGAAATTTTTTGATCCGGGACTCGTCAGCTTCGAAGGAATCTAAAAATCTCCAAGCAAATTATTGAGCGCCGCCCTTGAAATCTCGGGCGGTTTTTCATATTTCAATCTCTGCTACCACTCTACAAAAAATCGCCGTTTTGAAGATAACAAAAAAGGGGCAGTTTGTAATACAATATATTGATTTTCCATCAAGATAAAAATGCCTGAACCGAAATCTTCTATGATATTCTTTGTTCCAAAGCCGAGCGCGAGTCCGATAATTCCCATACCGGCCAGGAGCGGGCGAATATCTATTGAAAAGATGTCCAGCGCGATCATAAAAACAATAAGGAAAATAGCGCCATTCCCAATAGGGAGAAGCAAACGTCGTATTGTTTCAAGGCGCTGGGTAAAGCTTTCATCCTCCCGAGGAATTTTTATTTTATGGATCGCGCGGTCAAGAATTTTTCGCCACACTCGGGGCCCAAAGACAAGTAAGAGGAAAATTGTAATGACATGCGGCAGAACACTTTTGCCTTTATAGAAGACCCCGATAGCCCAACTCACAGACCCATCGACAAAGACGAATGTTATTGTAATTCCAGCCGCTATTCCAAGCGCCAGAAGAGTTCGGAGAATAATCTTTTTCACATCAACCTCCTTTTAAAAGTACATTTGAAAATAGGGTACCATAAAAGTTTTTCTTGTTCAATATGGCACCTCACCGCCTTACATCGGCTTTGGCCGATAATTTTTTCTACGCGCCTTCTTTGGACGCTACAGGGATAAGATGGGCCGGGTGGCAAGATATAGGCCGAGAGACGAGCGTCTCGCCGACCTCAAACTCCACCATTACATCCAAATTCGGCCTGACCGATGTGACAATTCCCACCGTAGCGCCAGGTATGTACAGTCCGAATGGACCTTCAGTTACGGAACACGTTGTTTCGACCAACATTCCTGCCCTTATGTCCTTTATGTTCATTCTCCCTCCCTGTGCCTTCTAATCTATATCACCATTGTATCACGGATAACGGTTTGTGTCAAGTTTTCCTGCTAAGTTTAAGAGGTTCCTGACTTTGTTTTCCGAGCCGTTCGAGCGACCCTTCTCGTCTTCAAAAAACGAGTTCGTATCTAGTTTTCTGGCTCCATACCCT
>JACOUK010000037.1 GCA_016177905.1 Candidatus Spechtiibacteriota bacterium
ATGAACATGTTCTCCGAGCTGCCTCTTGAGAGCACAGCGCGCAAAAAGAGCGTAGCTGAACCCAAAAGAATGATACGCGTACGACCCTCCGCCGCCAAACCAAGAATTGATCTCCTCTATGCTTGCCCTACAAAGTATGCTTTTTTTCTCGAGACTATCCCCGCCTTCCTGTACGCCATCTTCATCTTCAAGGTTCTCGAATCTTATGAGCGACATGATGCGAGAAATTTGCTTCGAAATTCTTTCTTCACCGCCAGCAAGAAGCATTTCTTCCGTGGCTTCCGCGACTTGCTTCAAAAACTGCAGATGAGAATAGATGTGAAGCTTGGAATCGCTGCGTCCGGCAAGACTCGCGATACTCACCGCGTGAACTATCGCCGATACAATCGCGGGAGTTCCAAGGTGGGTCATCTTCGCAAACAAGATCCCGTCTTCGCAAAACTGCACAATATCTTCTCGCAAAAGACTCTGACGCAACCCAAGAACAGTTATTCGCGGTATCACGCCATTTCCAGAACCTCCCGGCTCTCCGGATTTTGACCAATGCACTCCAGATTCGAGTCTCTGACATGACTTGCGCGTTGATCTCCCCCATCCCGCCCATTCATTTTTTGAAACTTCGACATGGCGCTCCGCGATTGCGTCCATATCAAAACGGCCATTTGCATCAATATACGCCTGCATCGTAGCGAGGTACGTCTGCGAATCATCGGTCCTGTGCGATTCGGGAAGAAAATCGCTGATTTCTCCACATCGAGATTGAATTTCGCACGCAGTCATGCGCTCAACAGTGGACCCGATCTGATCTCCGGCAAGAAGTCCCAAAGTGCAGCCGAGAAATTTATCGACGTTCATGCATTCCTCCCTTACGTGTTACTTTTGAATGTGCCACCCGTATGCCAAACTTATATCATGCCGAAGTTTTTAGTCAAGAAAAAGCGTAAGGCATCTCGCTCCCGCGCCTGACTTTTTGTATTCGGAAGTATAGACAGGAATAATCCCAAACCCAAGACCCCAGAGAAACTGAAGAACCTCGCCGTATCCCTGGTCATGCGCCATCATCTCTTCATACCGCACTTCTTCTTTTTCAAGAAACAATCCCCGCGCGCTTCTCTCAAATGAGTGTGGGGAATAATCAACGAAATCAATATTTAAAAACACGATATCATCAATATACACGCTATTGCATACCGAGTGATTCGCCAGAGACTCGGATACTTCAAACTTGATTTTGTCTAAACCACGGAGTTTCCCAAGGCTTGTATCGTCAAACGCGCCCGGATAATACACGAGTGCGTTTTTGTAACGCAAGCTAAAAATACAAGTGTCCCCATGATAAAATTTGTTGCCAGTCAAACGAAGCGGCACAATAGGACGTTTCACGCGAAGAAGCCTTTCGATGTGCGTGAAAGCGTCGGGAGAAGACCGAACGCCGAACGTAAAAAGATACACATCCGCGAGAGTCAGCAGATCCCCTTGCCCTTCAAAGGTCATGGCGTTGGGAAGCTCATAAATATCTCTTTCCTCGTACCCCAGCATCTGAAGCCCTTTGCGGTACTCCCGTTTTTCAAGTTGCCTCACCGGATAGAGGAAATTCGCGAGCACCGCCTCGCTCCTCCCTGTCTCATCGTTAAATTTGCTCCAAGCGCCATTGGCGGTAAAAATCAGCTCGTGTAAATATTCATGAGGAGGTATCAAGTGTACGCGAAAACCAAGGCGCTGATAATTATTGTAAAGCGCGTTCCACTGGGCCCATGCTTTTGGCATATCCGGCTGGACATGAACATCCATGTCGGCGTTTTCAAAAGCCGGAATCGTATAATACGTCGGGGGGCACATTAAAATTCGTATTTTTTGCATATTCGCATACTAATCACTTCCCCTCCGTTTGGTAATTATTTTTCTTTTATAACGCTTAAGCTGCCTCTGCAATTCATCTTTTACCTTATCTATAGCCTGATGTAAATCCCACTCGCTTGCTTCCGCGCGGATACTTGAAGCGCCGGGCAAGCGTATCTGCGCTTCCGCGCGAAATATATCGCCGCTTTGATGGTGGTATGTTGTGCGCTCAACCTCTACCCAGCATTCAGTCGAAGGGGCGCGTGCAAATTTCTCTAAGCCCCCAATTTTTTTATCAATATACTCGCGGATTGAATCCGTAAGTTTTATATTTGTACCCTTAATCGTAAGTTTCATATCTTGATCAGTTTCCCAAGTTCCAAAATTTCCCGCAAGAGAGTTGCGGAATATCCCCATTCGTTATCGTACCAGGCAAAAACTTTCACGAGATTTCCTCCCGCGACCTTCGTATGATTCAAATCAACTATAGCGGCGGCGGTTGTTTTTAAAATGTCGGAGGAGACGAGTGGCTCTTTCGTAACCTCAAGTATTCCCTGCCATCGCGGCTCTCTCGCGGCTTTCTCGAAAATCTCGTTTATTTCGTTGGCCGTTACGTTTCTCTTCGCGACAAACGTAAAATCAATAATGGACCCCGCGATTATGGGCACGCGCAACGCGACTCCGGTAAACACGCCTGTGAGTTCCGGCAGGGCTTTGGCGGTCGCCTCTGCGGCGCCCGTTGTTGTAATCACAATATTTTGCGCCGCGGCACGGCCACGGTTTGCCAAGATCCTTCGTGTTTACCCCAATCAAAACATGGGGGACATTGCCTTTCGCAGGGGCGGAAACGATCGCATATTTTGCGCCTGCCGCAATATGCTTTCTTGCGTCTTCTTCGGATTCAAATACTCCCGTGGATTCTATCGCGACATCAATATCCAATTCTTTCCAGGGAAGTTTTGCCGGGTCTTTTTCGGTAAGACTTAAAACTTTTTGCCCGTTTACCACAAGATAATTCTTGCCGGATTCTTGAGCGACTTCCACTTTTTTTTCGTATCTTCCGTACACGGTATCGTATGTTAAAAGGTATGCTAAAGTTGCTTCATCAGTAAGATCGTTTATGGCAACGATTTCTATTTGCGGATGTCCAAACGCCTGACGAAAAAATGTGCGGCCGATGCGGCCAAAACCATTGATTGCGATGTTCATATAACACAATCTTAATTTAATAAATATGCCGCGCCTATGGCGCCGGCGTCATCTCCTAATTTTGCGCGTACAATTTTTACCTTCTTCGCGGCAGAAGAAACAATATATTTCTCGGCGCTCGTATACATATTTTTCTCAAACAAATCCCAAGCTTTCGCGATACTTCCTCCAATGACCACAACTTCGGGATCCACCACATTCACGATATTCGCAACTCCAATCCCAACCCAAAAACCAAACGTATCATATACATCTTGAGCCGCCTTGTCTCCTTTACGCGCTTTTTTCTCCACAGCCAGAGCATCTCCGTCTTTCCAAAAATGAACTGCCCGCGAAGAGCAAAGTTGTTCAAAGCTAAAGGGCTTGCCAACCCTTGCACTCCCCGAAACGTCAAGAATCATATGCCCTACCTCGGCGGCGCTCCCGTGATACCCATCCCAGAGCATAGGCGTGCCCGCGCAATCTATGACAAGTCCTCCTCCAACTCCAG
>JACOUK010000016.1 GCA_016177905.1 Candidatus Spechtiibacteriota bacterium
CAGAAGTGACGGGTACCATAAATGTCAAATGTCAAAGCTCAAATGTCAAATGTCAATATGTGGTTGACTTTGACGAACAAAAAGTTGGGAGCGATCTGTGGCTGTTTTGGCAGACATCAAATAAAAATATAAATGATGTTGTAGTGCTTTTGACACCCTCGTTTGACGGCAAGGCATGGTACGAAAAAAACCAAAATAAAAATCAAATTATTATTAAAGCAAGCCAAGACGGCCCGGCCTCGACTCGCTCGCCTCGATTCGGCGAAGCGGGCAGTCTCGGCGAGGCGGGCGAAGTTTCATTCCGTTTCACTGCTCCGCGAAAAGACGCGGCCCAGTGGCCCAATGAGATAACGAAGTAGCAAAAAACATGAACCAAAATCTGCACGTTCCCCTATCTATTATTACGCTCGTCGCGCTTTTCATAGTCTCGGCGCTTTTCTTTTCTCAATTCTCTTCGGTCAGCCAACGATTGGATGCTTTAGAAAAAGTAGCTCGCGAAGGGTCTGCCTTCACTTTCGGAGGCCTTCCTGCTGATTGGACAAATCCTGAAGCTCCGGCTCAATCTCTGCCCCTTGAAGAAAAAGATGTGCCAAACGGCGCAATAAAACTGCAAGTTACAGCGCAGGGATTTAGCCCTAATACATTTACGGTTAAGGCCGGAGAAAAAGTGACGCTTGCGGCAAAAAGCGCGGACCAATGGGTGCATACCTTTGTGTTTGATGATCCAAAGCTCACCGATGTTTCTCTTGGTCTTGCATCTGGCGAAACCCGCGGCATCACCTTCTTTGCTCCTAAAAAAAAAGGTGAGTACAAATTCTTCTGCAATGTCCCGGGTCACAGAGGCAGAGGAGAAGAGGGAGTGATGATAGTGAAGTAATTGGTAACTGGTAATTAGTCCCCTACGGGGGATAATTGGCGATGAAACTTAAACCTTCTGTTATTTTTATCACTGGCGTTTTAGTCGCCCTCGTCCTTGGCTCGTTAGAAACTGCATTTTGAGCAGTACTATGTATGTATAAAATCTTATTAATTTTCGTGGTATTTCTAACGGGCCTTGTGATTTCTTTGCAAAGTGTGTTTGGTATTAACATTGGAAACATTTTGAATCTGCAGGGCAACAAAATCACCAACGTGGGCACGCCCACTGTCGCAGGAGATGCGGCGACAAAGGGCACTGTGGATTCTGCGGCGAGCGTACTGCAGACAAGAGTGAGCGGCTCCTGCCCTGCGGGGCAAGGAATGCGAGCCATTGCTGCAGATGGGAGCGTTGTATGCCAGGTCACGAACGTTCCACCTGCAGCAAAGACCTGTGGCGGTAATAGCGGCAATCCCATCACATACGTCATTGGCGGAGTCAATTTTGTAAAGCAAGAAGCGGTTAGTGCGGCATGCGTAGCCTACTGCGGATCATTTTCATCCTCTGTTACATGGGGTTCTCTTGGTGACCTTGTCCCAGCTTACCCCAATCCTTCCGCATGGTTCGACTTTAGCACTTGTTCGATAATTGGTCGTATAGTGGGGTCAGCGGCAGCTGGTGCAATACAAGACGAATCTTGTGGTGAGACTAGCTGCAGCTATACAAACAACTGGGGTCGTTGCACTTGCAATTAGGTACTGCCTGTTTGGTTTAACGGGCTCATGCGAGGCCGCGAAAATTCAATAAAAAAAGGTGTCATGCCAAAAATAATGAAGTATTTCTTCAAATCTCCAATAACAATCTTTTTCATCGCAATCACTTTCTTCATCACCCTCGGCCTTGGCCCGTTAGAAATTGCATTTTGAGCAGTACAATGTATGTACAAAATCTTACTAATTTTCGTGGTATTTCTAACGGGCCTTGCGATTTCTTTGCAAGGCGTGTTTGGGATAAACATTGGGAACATTTTGAATCTGCAGGGCAACAAGATCACCAACGTGGGCACGCCCACTGTCGCAGGAGACGCGGCGACAAAAGGGTTGCTTGATTCAACGTTTAACACTATAAATTTTCAGGCAAAAATCACAGGCTCCTGCGCTGTGGGAAAAGTAATACGAGTCATAAATCAGGATGGGACAGTAATATGCGAGTAAACAATTTTATCGGGCGTACTCAATCGCCCGCGTCTCTCGGATCACTGTCACTTTTATATCTCCCGGATACTTCAACTCTTGCTGAATCCTGTTTGCGATGTCGCGCGCCACAAACTTCGCCGTAAGATCGTCAATCACCGTAGGAGTCACAAACACTCGTATCTCGCGGCCTGCTTGTATGGCATACGCTTTCTCAACGCCCGAGAAAGAATTGGCGATGCTTTCGAGTTCCGAAAGCCGCTTGATGTAGTTCTCCACGCTATCCCGCCGAGCTCCCGGCCGCGCCGCGGAAAGCGCGTCCGCGGTTTGTACAATAATTGATTCCGGAGTTTCATACGGGTATTCTTCATGATGCGACTGCATCGCCTTGATCACTTCTTCGGCAACTTGAAACTTCTTCAAAATATTTCTTCCAATTTCCACATGAGACCCTTCGATCTCATGATCAACGGCCTTTCCAATATCATGAAGAAGCCCTGCTTTTTTTGCAATCTGCACGTCACAGCCGACTTCGCCAGCCAATGCCCCCGCCAGATGACACACTTCAAGAGAGTGCATAAGAACATTTTGGCCGTAACTTGTGCGGTAGCGAAGTCTGCCAAGGAGCCAGACAAGTTTTTGTTCAAGACCCACAATCCCCGCATCGTATACCGCCGCTTCCCCCGCCTCTTTGATCTTCGCCGATATTTCTTCTTTGGCGCGCGCCACATATTCTTCGATGCGCGCCGGCTGAATTCTTCCATCCACTATAAGTTTCTCGAGGGCAAGCTTCGCTATTTGTCTTCGCACCGCATCAAACCCGGAGATCACAAGAGATTCCGGAGTGTCATCAATAACGAGCTCCACGCCGCAAAGACGCTCAAGAGTTCGGATGTTTCGGCCTTCTTTTCCAATAATCCTCCCTTTTATCTCCTCGGACGGAAGCGCTATCGTTGTGGTGGTTACCTCCTGCGCCTGGGAAGAAGCATAACGCTGCATCGCGGTGACTAAAATTTCTTGAGATCTTTTCTCGAGAGTTTCTTTTCCGTACTCCTCAAGCTTCCTCAAACGATCATGCAGCTCAAGCTGAACTTCTTTTTCAACTCTCGATACAAGCTGTTCTTTCGCGTCTTTTATCGAAAGGCCCGACACTTGCTCAAGAACCGCGAGTTCTTTCGTTCGCAGTTCCTCGATTTCTTTTTTTATCTCTTGTAATTTCTCTTTTCTCTCTTGTATCTTTTGCCCTTCAAGTTCAACCTGCGCGTCTTTTTTCTCCAAAACCCCTTCTTTTTCGAATATCCTTCTCTCACGCTCAACTAAGCCGTTCTTTAACGACTGCTCCTCATTTTTCGCGGCTTCAATAACTTTTGCCGCCTTGTCGCGCGACGCAAGTATAACGCTCCGAGCTTCTGCCTTGGCGCTTGATAGAATCTTACTTACGTGCGCTTCCGCGGTGCTCTGCTGATGTTTTGCTATGCTTTGGCGCGCGAAATACCCAAGCACTACTCCAAGTCCTATGCCAACTATCCCCGCTATAAGCGGAATAAATTCTATTGTCATAAAAAGAAATATGTAAATGGTAATACGGCATTCCTTGATACTAGCAAATGACCGCTATCTTTGCAAGTGAGGGCTAAACAGCTATAGTGGACGTATGAAAGTAATCCTTGTGGTCCTCGATGGTTGGGGCATAGCCGCGCCGGGTTTTGGGAACGCGATAACATCCGCGCGTACTCCGACTCTCCAGTTTTTAGAATCCTCCTATCCGTCCTGCCTTCTTCAGGCATCGGGCATCGCGGTTGGCCTCCCTTGGGGCGAGCCGGGAAATTCGGAAACCGGACATCTCGCTCTTGGCGCGGGGCGAACTGTGTTTCAATCTATCACAAGGATCGAGACGTCCATTCAGGATGGTTCTTTTTTCAAAAACCAAACTCTCAAAAACGCGGCAAGCCATGTAAAGAAAAATAAGTCTTCGCTCCACTTGATGGGCCTTGTTTCTTCCGGCTCTGTGCATAGCTACATTGACCATCTGTACGCGCTTCTCGATTTTGCAAAACTCGAGGGAATTTCAAATGTTTTTCTGCATATTTTTACTGACGGGAAAGACAGTCCGCCGCAAGAAGCGGCAAAATTTGTTGCTCTTCTTACAGAAAGAATGCGCTCTCAAAATCGCGGAACTGTAGCATCCCTTA
>JACOUK010000007.1 GCA_016177905.1 Candidatus Spechtiibacteriota bacterium
TTATCGCATCAATAATATTTTTGTAATTCAATTCCTCTCCAGAAAAAACATTTGCTTCCCTTCCGATGCGCCGGGTGCTGTGACAATCGGAGTTTGAAATGAGCGTTATGGTATCAAGCGCGGAAAGCCGCCAATTCATTGTAGGATCGCTGGAAAGACCAGTTTCAATCGCATAAATATATTTTGATAAATCTCCAAAACATTCCTCTATGGAATCAAACCCTGATTTTGAACCAAAAATAGAAAACCACGGAGTCCACGCGTGCGCAGGCACAAGCAGACAGTCCTCTGACGCGTCCAGCGCTATTTTTAAAAGCTCTGGCGCGGGCAATCCCAAAATCGGCCTCCCGTCGGCGCGAAGATTTCCTACTTTTGAAAGAGCGCTATTGATCTTTGCCGCCGCCTCAAAAGATGGCGCGAAAATAATGTTATGAATTCTGCGAACTTGCCCTTTATATGAATAAATACTGCTCACCTCAACGGTCAAAATAAAACGGGTTGGAGAAATCCCCCCCTTAAGAAGGGGGGGTGATGGGGGGTCTGTAGTGCCAAGACCCCTCCTAGCCTCCCCTTCTAAAGGGGAGGAACCTCCTTTTAACCTATAAAGTCCCTCTTCCGCTTCTTCTAGCTTTTCCCGCAATTCCAAAAACCACTTTGGGTGAGTAAAATCTCCGCTGCCAAGCACGTCAATTCCTTTTATCCTCGCCCACTTATCCAATTCCTCGATATTCATATCCTTCGAGGTGGCGCGGGAATAATGCGAATGTATGTGGAAATCGCCTACATATCTCATGGCTTTTTATTGTACTCATTTGTTATCCCCGATAGCAATCCAAGCGCTATCCAAAACATAAGACTCCCCTGTTGAATCGTCCAGAAGTAATGATCGTACATCGCGATGAGAAACAAAAAACAAGAAACAAGAAACAAACTAAAGAGAACGACACTATTCCCACGATCGTGGGAATATGGTACGGCCCAAAGAACCCGCAAAGATTTTCCTATAAGGAACGCCATAAATATGATGAATGCTCTTGGATCGCGGGCTCACTTGCCGAACTTTCTAAGAATCTTGTGGAGACCTCGGGCCAAGCTGCTGCAAGAATCACCGACCAAGATACGAGGACAAAACCTGCAACTTGAATCGCCCGCTTCTTATAATATTGTAACTTCTCCGCTAAAAATATCCCCGCGAAAAACACAGCGCTTGTACACGCGAAAAATATAATCACGCCGCGGGAGAAAGTAAGAATAAGGCCCAAGGAAAGCAAAAATATGCAGATTAACATAACGTACGATCGTACGTTATAATAATCCCCTGTGCGCTTGAGATTTTGATTTTTTTGGCCACTGCTTACAAACAGACAAAATAAAACTAGCAAACAAACCCCCAAAAAACCCGCCAAAACGTTCGGGCTCGGAAATGTCCCGTACGCGCGGATCAAAGACACGCCGTCTGCGGCAATATGCGCCACTCCCTTCATGCCAATCGCGAGCGTGCTTTCATGAAAAACCTCCAATCCTAAAGACGACTGCTTCATAAACTGCAAAATCGCGATGACGGATTGGAACGCTCCACTTGCCACGAACGCCACCAGAATCGGCTTCACGCCGATTTTTGGCACCCGGTTTGCGATATAAAAAAACAAAAGAACAAACTCCGTAAGTTTCAGAAAGCGATACACCCCCACATTCATGAGCTCTGCTTGGATAAGGGAGATAAGAGCGAATCCGAGAAACAGCAACAGCATAACATGCATACCTCCCCTAAATCCCCCCCCTGCGAAGGGTGGCGCGACGGGAGGGGTAGAGTTTTCGGCAACTTCGCCCTTCTTCATCTTTGACCGAAATCCCCAAATCCAAAAACCGAACAATAGTAAAATCAAAAAGTCCGTGAAGTACAAAAACGCGGAACCCCACTCAAAAAATTCGGTCGTTTGCGGCAATCCCGGGCCGAACAAAAAATTCCTTTTTTGAAAAGGAATAGAGAAAAGCAGAACAAAAAATGTAAATTTTTCGAGTCGCAGCCACGACATGCGCATTCTTTTGGGATTAAGGACGAAGCGGGCTTTAAGAGAATCGAATCACAATGCGAATAAGATCGTCCTCTTTTGACAACAGGATTTTGAGTCGAGCTCTCTTTTTATACGCCCGCTCAATTTGCCGCGCGATATTTCTTGCGAGCTGATTCTCGCTTGTCAAAACTCGAATGTGCCCGGGCCTTTCCTCAATCTTCAGTATCCGGTCCATTGGATCGCGCTCATACTCTTTTTGCCCCGTATTTTTGATATTGCGAAGCACATCCCCTTGAGAATCCTGCGGCGAATTTTCAATAATAATCTCTCCCTCAAACGTTCCGTCATTCAGCATTTGGCATGCAGGACAAACAAAAAATTTCATATCCACATCTTTTAAAGAATTCAGTTTCTGGAATGCTTCCCGCTTATGGTGCCAACTTTTTGAGTAATACACCGCGTCGCATATTTTACAAGCAAAAATCCCTTTTTTTGCATGCGGGTATTCCTGTTCTTCTTTTGTCGTTTTTTCTATCCCCGCGTGAAATTTCCCAGACGCCTCAAACTGTTTTCGTTTTGAAATATTCGCCATGTTATTTAAAAATTACAATAGTACGTACAGTATCTCATACGCTGCTCCGAGCGAAAACAACCCGAGCAGGCCGTAGTACACAAATGGATGGAGTTTCATTTCAAATCCGGGCTTTTTATCCGCAATTTTTTTTGCCTTTCGATATATCAAAAGAATGATTATTCCTATAATTGCTCCAAAAACCGCGCCGGAAATTGATATGATCGTAATAAATTCCTTCACCCCCAAAAGATAGAGAAGCAACGGCACAAAAGTCGCCGCAATCCCCGCTCCATACCCGCCCATGCGCCAATCGTACTTGAACGTATGCTTCAGATCAAGTCCGACCGCGATATATGAAGTAGCAATTGCAAGAATGCCCAATATCGCGCCGACAAGCACCACCCCGTGATCCACGTACCCGAGAAGTCCTGTGAGCGAGTCTTGTGACGTCAAAGTCCCCGAAATCCCCACG
>JACOUK010000008.1 GCA_016177905.1 Candidatus Spechtiibacteriota bacterium
ACATTGCCTGCCGTTCTTCCAAAAATATCTGCTTCACAAGCATCGCCCTCATCGCTTCCACTAAATCAAAATCGTAGACAATATGCGGAAAATATTCTTTTTTCTCTGCACTTCCATAAAATGGCGTGGCGGAAAAATCAATTTGCAAAAATACACCCTTCTCCCTGCCGCGTTTTTCCGCCATACGCTCATAAAGTACCGCCAAAAATTTCCGCCAGACCAGTTCCTCGCCTTTGGCGGTTTTGGCGCCGTGGACATGGTGCGCCTCGTCGTTGAAAATAATCAAATCCGGATACTCGGAAAGAAAATCGGCAATAATTTCGCCGCGCGGTTGTTCCTCCACATCAGCGCCGGTCAATTGATCCCACAAGTTGCTTGATTCGTTCAGCCGGAATTGCTGCCAGTTGGTGATGTACACGAACGGCTCGTCCGGCGGCGTAAGATTGGGCCGGATATCCGCCGGCTCCAGGACTTGCAGATGAAAGCGATTGCGAAACCGCTCGCCCTCCGGCATAAAAAGCGGCCGTTCAAAATCCGATTTGGATTTGTCTCGGTTGCCGGTCTTAACTGCAAACGCTTGCTTCAATGTTTCAATCCCCAAGATTTCGTGGCAGTAAATGATCGTTTCAATAGCTCTTCTCTGACAAATATGAAATTTTTCGTCCGTTTCCAGATCACGGTTAAACCAATAAGACAATAAATCTTGTGTGGTCTGTGTTGTGCCTTGCCCCCATCTCTGATCCGCCCATGCCTTTACTTCACCCTCCAACTCTACGGCAAGGGGCAATTCGTTGATTATGGATTGCGTTGCTTTTTTCGGCATAATAGGTTATAATGACGCTGTGGATAACTTAGCAATTCCTCAATAAACGATCATGGTATCATATCTATAGTCCATCGGTTGCGATTTCTTGCGGGAGTGAAAGTCAGAAATGGCTCTACTGCGGGGCGCGATTAGGCCGGTGAAAGCCGGAAACGAAAGCGCTACGATGAAGGTTCGCCGCCCTTCCACTCCCACAAAAGATCATAACTCTTCAAGTAGTTATCTTTTCTCAAACGGAAAAAGGTTGCTATTTCGCATCGCCCGCTGTCATCATCTCTTAAAACCTCTTGCAAAGAGCAGACATAACTCTCGTTTTTTAGTTTTTTCACAAACATAAAATCTCCTCTTTTGCCGCCCTTATTCCGATAAATACGATCGGGGTATTTTGTTGTTTGATGAACATTCTCAATCAAAAAATCAAACTCTTCGGCGGGCCTTTTGTCATAGACATGCTTGAGTGCTCGCGTTCCAATATAAACCCTGACGCAATTGCAATCTATCCCTTTGACAACTGCCTGTGTGAGATTGCAGAGAAAAATTTGAACATCCTGCACAATAGCACCGTTCTCCGTGCCTTTCACATACCGCGTATAGAGATTGGAAGCGATTTTGTATGGCATAGCCCTTTACACTTTTACCTCCATCGTCGCCGTTGCGTCATTGCCGAAAATATCCACCACGCGCACGGCAATCGTGTGTTTCCCCGATTTTTCATAGGCGTGCTCTTTCTTTATCGTTACCACCTTTGTCTTGCGGCTAAGACCCCGCAAATCCTGCCACATACTTTTGAATGTCAGTCCGTCGTAATCCCAATCCACGGCCCAGTAGTCAATCAAAACGGCAAAATTATCCTTGACGAGATGCAGTAATGCCTCGCGGTCGGCGTCCGCTTTCTTACCGCTCCCGAGTGGAAAATCATACAGAACATACTTCTTAATGCCAATAGTAACGGATGCGTCTTTTATTTCCGGTTTTTTGAGTTTCAAATATGGCTTTTCCAAAAACTTCACTTTGTCGGACAATCGCTCAATATCTTCTTCGGATTTTGCCTGTTTCAGATATTCGTAAATATCCGGCGGAATCTGGCGGCTCACAGCTTCTGTTTTCAAATCCTTTCCGGCGGATTTTATCCGCGCCTGCAAAAGTTCGTCATAGTTGTATTCATAATCCCACGCCAAAATTACGAGCCGCTTGTAGCCCGCGCCGTCAAGTGTAGCCGCCTCCATTGCCAAGTCCTCAACCTTGTGCGCCACAACCGCGCGGTCAGGATAGCCGCAATAGACGAGTTCCAAGCCATCTTCGGTTTTCCGTACTCCCAAATCCCTGCGGTTCGCCATCGGTTCCGCGCCATAAAGTTTCAAGATAATTTTCTGCATCTGGTAAATCCGCACGCCGCCCAAATAAATCATCTCGCGCTGATAGTTGCCGATGTTTTCAATGAGAAACGGTTTTGACTTTTGCTCCACCAACCGCGCGCGAGCAACTTGTATGCCTACTTTCCCCAGCTCGCACCCAATCCAGCGACGATTAAGTTTTTCGGCAACAGAGATTGTCGTACCGGAACCAGAAAAAAATCTGCAATTAAATCTCCTTCTCTGGACGATGCTTTGATTATCCTCCCGATTAGATTTTCATTTTTTTGAGTATCAAACCCTGTTTTTTCTCCAGAAAAACTCATAATCTGTATCGAATCAAGACGATCCATGTCATTGCAATTCCATGTATCTTCAATCGGATAACCTTGCCCTTCTGGCACAGCTCCGTCGCGACGAGTGTAACCGGTCGGGTAAGGAATATATTCTTTGTTGAATGTAAAGTCATCAGGATTTCTCGTATAAAAGAAAATATTATCGTGATTACGAATCCAATTTTTTGCGGCACTTTATAGCTGTCTGTGCCGCCGGCCCAGGTGTCTTTGTAGGCGAGCCGCTCAATCACCGAGGGTTCTTTGGTAAATTCTGTTTCACCCAGTTTGATTTTGTGCGAATAGTCCGCCTTGGAATCAAACGGCGGGTCAATATAGATAAGATTGATTTTGCCCTCGTAGCCCTGATTCAAAAGCGCCTGCATG
>JACOUK010000017.1 GCA_016177905.1 Candidatus Spechtiibacteriota bacterium
AGTAGCTGTGTCCCAAATTCGCGAGTTTTCGTATGTCGCCCGAGGGATTGTATCCAAGCGCGAGCGCTGTATCATATTCCTTTGCGGATTTTTCAAAATCCTCCGCGATCATATACGCTTCCCCGAGATTCCAATGAGAATCGGCGTACCGAGGCTCAAGATCAATCGCGTGCTTCAATAAATCCTCCGCTTTCTTAAAATCCTTTTCGAAAATATAGGTTTGCGCGAGAGAAAGATAACCGTTTTGATTTGTCGGGCTCAAAGCCACTGCCTTTTTCAAAGTATCTTTCGCGAGTGTCAGATAATGCCTTGCTCTCTCCTGATCTTTGTATTGAAGAACGCTCGATTTCACCATCGCGTTGTAGAAATTTCCCAAAATAATGTAGCTCAAGAGGCTCGCCGGATTTTCCTTTACCATTTTCCCCGCTTCAACCTCCGCGCTTTCTAAAATGTCCTTCGAAAATACATTGCCTTTCGAAAGCCACTCTATCATAGTGTTTGTGAAGGATTGGCGTGTTTGCTCCGTCCCCAGCGGACTTGCCGCGAGCGAAGCAAGATAGAGGCGCATCCGCTCCTCCTTGGAAAGACGGGTATAAAACGAACGATACGCGAAATTTGCCGCCAGAAGAGGACGAAAACCAAAAAAGAAAATGCTTACGAATAAAATACACAAAACCGCGATGCGGGAAAGGGAAACGACGAGCGGTTTTTTTTGAATGTTTGCGTTCTCTTTTTGATTTTGAACTTCAGATTTTTCCCCAGCGCTTCCCGCGATAAACGCGAGTGTGAAGAAAAACATCAGGTATGTTGCGGGCATATCGAACACGAAAAGATCTTGAACGATATACGCCAAAAGAAGTCCGGTGATCACCCACGCGACTCGCGCCTCGTGAAAAAACTTTCTCCACAAGAGATACAGCGCCGCAAGAAATATACCCAAGTAACCGAGAAGCCCCGCGAATCCCCCCGCGATAAGCGTATCAAATACGACATTGTGCGCGTGATCAAACCAAATTTCTCCTCCGCATTCTTCTCCTATAGGCAGGCACGGATTATAGTGCGCGGTAAAGACCGCCCGGAAGTTTTCGGGCCCAAATCCAAGAATTGGCCGCTCTTTAATCCCCTGCCACGCGATGTCCCACGCGACACGTCTCGCGCCGATACCTCCGGCAGAAAATGTGTACGGCAGATATTTCGTAATTGCCTTGTTTTGCGCGACTGTGCCGTAGAAAATCACGGAACCTGCGATGAGACCAAGCGCGACGAGGACAATTGCCAAAATTTTCGCTTTCCCCCAAAGCCATGCGGCGAAAATAAAAAACACGCCTCCCAAAGAAGCAAAAAGCGCCGCCTGCGCGTTTGAGCGCGCGAGCGCAAATCCCATGAGAGCCGCGACAGACGCCGCGCATGCCTTGCGCCATCCAATTCTTCTTGATGACTGCAAGGCGAAGAGAAAAAACGAGAAAAACAGAGGAAAAATAATGTAGGAGCCGAAAAAGCTTGAATTGCCGAGTGTGGAGCCGGCTCTCGCGCTTGGCAGAAAACGCATGCCGAATCTTTCCATAAAAGACATGCCGCTCACGAGCGCGCCCACAAAGACGGCAACCAAAAAAAATTTCGTCCAATCCTCTCGCCGTACAAATACAGAAGAAAGGACAAGAAAAAATAAGAACCCATGGATAAGAGTAATCATTCCGCCCATTCGCTCAAAAGTGCTCCAAAAACTAAGACTCGCATGTATCCCGCGAAAAGAAGCGATCAGCATAACCGCGAGAAAAAAACTTACCGCCCAGAGAAGCAGGTTTTCTTTTGGGCGGAAACGTTTGTCTAATATCGCCAAAAGAATCCACGCGGCAAAAAGAATTTCCGCGACAACCCAAAAAAATATTGCTTTTGGCAAAACAAACGGGAATACAAACCATGGCGCCACAACAAGCGGTGTAAGGAGCGCCGCATACGTGCCAAAGCGTATGATTTTTAGGAGAACTTCTTGAACCTGCATATGTGTATCGTACATGAAAAAAGGCCTATCTCATAATCGGAGATAGGCCCGAGTCTTACTGTTAAAATTTTGCTTCCTCGAGAATTCTCTCGAGTTCCGTCTTGAGTCCAGCGGAAATTCCGTGTGTGCGATACCGATCACTTATATCCCGCCGACCCGCTTCTGAAAGCGAAGCGTCTTCGTGCGTATCTTCCGCGGCGGCAATCAACGCGGCTCCGAGGGCATAGATAGAAGCAATGCCGTGAACGCAGAAATAGGTGCGGGAGAATTCACTGTCATTGTCGGTGTATTGCCGAAAATTCGCAATCCAATACTTGCTCACCTCGCCAAAATCACAGAGAAGCGCCTCGTGCTTTAAAACTATCTCTTTCAAAATTTCTGGAGGCGCGCCGCACGCTTTTTCCATTTCTTCAAAAACACAGGGGCGAAGTCGCGGGAAAGTCTTCCCGTACATCGCGTAGAGCCCGGCGAGAATATAGGCGGCGTACCATGTCCAAAGAGAAGTCGCGTACGTCGCGTCCGCTTGTAGCCACCGATCGCCTGTGTTGCTCCTCAAATGTTCAATATACTTCTTCAGCATGTTCATTACGCTACGATACAACACCGATGGTTCCTTTTGATCGCCCTTCATAAGTTCGAAAAAATCATGCCGTGTCCGTTCATTCAGTGTGACTTGTAGTGCGTATTCAAAACTGCGCTTGCTCATTTCAAGGTCCATCGCTCCACCTCCGAGGGGAAGGTACTCCCTGCCTACACAATATCATTGTTTCACATTTTTGTAAAGGATGATGAAAATTTTACGCTCCCGCAAAAAATTATGAATTAAGTATCGGATAAAAAGTCCCGTGAGGAACTGAAAGTTAGCCATCAACAGTGACTGTATCAATGCCGTCATCAACGATGAGAGAATCACCAAAACTCTAACTCTTTCTATACAAGATACTCACGATCGTGACTATCTTGTATAACTCAAAACCGTATTCCTTTATCCATCGAGGAGAGGTGTTTGCGCGATAAAATACCCTTCCTTAAAAAATACCGACGCAACGTTCTATCGTTGTCTATTTTAGTAG
>JACOUK010000009.1 GCA_016177905.1 Candidatus Spechtiibacteriota bacterium
CACGGAGAGTTCAGAAAAAGCATGCGATGCTCAAGTCTTTACCGCGTGGTACAACAACGAACCTCTTGCCTCCGCGATAGTCGTGTTCTACGGCAACAGCGCTTTCTACCATCACGGCGCGAGTTCAAGTATATATCCCAAAATTCCCGCTCCGTATCTTTTGCAGTGGCGGGCGATACTCGAAGCAAAAAAGCGCGGGAAGAAATTATACAACTTTTGGGGAATTATTCGTGATACCGGCAAAAAGCATCCCTGGGCGGGAATTACGCTTTTTAAGAAGGGCTTTGGAGGATTTCAAACCGACTATCTGCACGCGCAGGATTTGCCTTTATCGTGGAAATACTGGCCTAGTTGGGTAATAGAAACACTTCGAAAAAAACGAAGAAATTTATGACATTTATGTTTGCGCGGGTACTTGGCGGTATATAGGCAAAGTTACGATAAATGTGCTTCCCTTTCCGGGCCCTTCGCTTTCTGCCCAAATACGGCCATGATGATCGTCTACTATTTTTTTGGCGATATAAAGGCCAATGCCCGAACCCGACGCATTTACATGCGCCCCCCCTTTTCCGCGGACAAACCGTTCAAAGAGTTCCCCCCGCTCTTCGCCAGAAATACCAATGCCGGTATCCTTTATGCTGACACGAATATAGCCGGGTCGCACATCTTGGACAATTTTTACTTCAATGTGTCCTTTCGGGGTGTATTTAATGGCATTATCCAAAAGATTTAGAAATGTTTGCCGGAGTTTTTCTTCGTCGGCAGATACCACAAAACGCTCCGGGTTTGCAGGCATTTCCCACAAGATGCGTAATTTTTGAATCTCTGCGGCTATAGTGAATTCTTTTACCACGTTTTCCAGCAAATCAGGCAATGAAATTTTTGCAAACGTATACTGGAATTTTCCGCTTTCTATGCGAGAAATGTCAAGCAAATCATTCACGATGCGCACGAGCCGCTCGTTGCTTGCATATACCTTGTTCAGCGCCACGCGTACATCCTTAGAAAGATCGCCATAACTTCCCTCCAAAAGCATGGAAATATAGCCCTTGGTTGCGGTAAGCGGTGTGCGTAATTGATGCGAGGCAATGGAAACAAATTCGGATTTCATCTGGTCAAGCTGGCGGAGCCGAGAGTTTGCGGCGGTGAGCTCTTTTGTTCTCTCTTTCACCTGCTCTTCCAGCCCCTGGCTGTATTCATATAATTTCTGTCTGGATTTTTTCAAAGCGCTGCTCATCTGCCCGAAAGAGGACGCGAGCTCGCCGATTTCGTTTCTGCTTTGAACTTTTATCTTGTAATCCAAATTGCCTTTTCCTATCTCCCGCACACCCGCTGTCAATTTTTGTACCGGCTTAACCACTTGATTCGCAATAAAAATACCGACAATGAGAGCAACGAGGATTATAAACAAGCTGGCCGGAAAGATCAGTTTCGCAATCGTGCTTCGAATGGAGTCTGATATATCTGAACGAAGCGTCCCCACCATTTTCAAAATAACGTCCTCGTCGGCAACAACACCCATGCTGAATCCGGTCTGTTTAAGCGGCGCATACGCCATGAATAAATGTTTTCCCTCTCCATTGGAAAAGACGCTAAATCCGGTTGTGCCGCTTTTCATATCTTTTAGGGCAGGAAGGAAATCTTTGGACGAAGCATAGTCGGAAAGATTTATCCGACCTTCTCCTAAAGCGCGCGACCTGCCCACGATGTCTTCATACGCTCTATCCGGGAAAGCAACCGTATTTCCTTCTCTGTCTATCAAAAAAGCATACGACCCCTCTACGGGGCTATACGCAGTAATGCTTTCAATAATGCTTTTCAGCAAGACATCGGTGGCGGCAATCCCGGCAAACCCGTCTTTCGTATACACCGGCGCGGTCGCGGTAATCATAAGTCCGCGGCCGGCCACGTCATCGTATAGGGGAGACCAGACAACTTCTCTTTCCGGATTATTCTTGGGAGTTGCCGGTAGATAATAAATATCCGCTCTCGGATCATAGTCGGGAGGGCCAAGTTCTCCGAGTACGATATTCGGGAAATAACGAGTCACGCCCTTCGTGTCAATTGTATATATCGCGACCGAGTTCTTGCTGTTATCCAGAATACTGGGAACGACAAAATCAAGAGCGGCGGTAAGCTCTATATTTCTTTTTTCATTTTTGTCCAGAGTGACAAAAGACGGAATATGAAATGTGGATACGTCCGATACGTCGTTTACATAACGGCCTTCTTTCCGGATAACACGGGTGTCAAAATCCCAATAGCCATTTCCTGAAAAAACCAATGGGTTCTTGTATACTTCTGCCGTATAAAACGCAATTTTCTTTGTCTCGTTTCTCACTTGCTCAAACAAAAGGTCCTGCTGCTGCGCGGCGGCACTTGCGACCTGAACGAGAAATTTCTCCGCCTGAATCCGCAGGACCGCGCTTGTCGCATCTGCCGCCTCATCGCCTGCAGTTTTTGTCGAAAAAACACCGATAACGGTCGTTAAGATTATAGTTGCAAACGTCAGTCCGAGCGTATAAATCAGGAGTTCATTTTTAAAGCTGTGAAAAGACATATATATATTATACCAGTTTACTTATTGCTGAACAAATGATATAATTACCAGCAAGTATGAATGCTCGCAAAAAAGAGTCCTTTTTTTGGGACAAGCAAAGAGAAACCGTTTCCATTGCGGAGCTCAAATCTCTCCAACTCGCAAAATTACGGGAATCTGTTGGGTTCGCCGCAGAGCACTCCGGTCTGTATAAAAAAAGGAAAAAACTCTCGGGGCATGACGCGGACTTTCATTCTCTGGATGAATTTTCAAAAAAGATTCCTTTCACCACAAAAGAAGACCTCCTTACGAGTGAACTCTATGAAAACCTTTGCGTTCCCAAAAAAGAGTTGGTAGAGGTGCATTCTTCTTCAGGAACAAGTGCGAAGCCCGTATACTCCTTTCTGACGAAACAAGACATCCAAACGGGCAGTGAATATCTCGCAAGGACATGGCATATGCAGGGTATCAGAAAAGAATCCACATTTGCGATGCTGGCTTCTTATGGATTGTTCTCTGCGGGATTGCTCAATCATTATGCGATCCAGCAAATTGGCGCGTTCGTTATTCCAATCGGAGGATCTTCCGCGCTAAAAACCCTCGGCATATTGGGCGAATTTTCAGTTGATTCTTGCGCCGCCGTCGCAAGCTATTATCCGTACGTGATCGCGCTGGCGAAGCAGAACAACATCCGCCCGAACGATCTCGGCCTGCGGCATATCATCGCGGGCGGAGAGCCTTTTTCGGAAAATCAGCGAAGGTATGTGGAAAAAGAATTTAACGCGGTCATGTACGACCAATACGGGCTTTGTGAAATAAACACCGGCATTGCCGGAGAGTGCGCGGAAAAAAACGGACTTCACATCCTTGCGGACTATGTCTATCCGGAGATCGTAGATATGACAAACGGAAAAGCATTGCCAGAGGATCAAGAAGGCGAACTTGTCCTCACCACATTTCACAAGGAAGCTTCACCACTTGTGCGATACCGAACGGGGGATATAACTTGCATCTCCTATAAACCATGCCCTTGCGGACGAACTATGCCGAGAATATCGCGCATCAAGCGCAGGGTAACAGATACACTGTTTTATAAGGGTATAAAAATCGAGAAACCGTACGTTGCCAAATGCATGGAAGGCTTGCGAGACTATCTCAATCCGTATATCTGGCAGATGGAACTCAACTCTGATGCCGGACGAGACGAGGCCGTGCTGAAAATCGTTTTGGAGCAAAAGAAAGGGGACAACGCGCTTGACCATATAACGACATCTTTCCAAAAAAATTTTGACTTCAAGATAAAAATACGAACATTTACTGCGGATGAACTTGCCCGTCTTGGAAATTCGAAACTAAAAAGTTTTCTCGACAATAGAAATAAATAATACATATTAAAAACCTCCAAATGACTCCAACGGTTCTCACAACTTTATTGGCGGGGCGCGCGATGCTCGGTGCCGTGCGAAAAAAAATTGTCTATCCGTATTCCGGCCCATCGTCCCGTTTTGTGGAATATGCCCGCAATGTTTCCATCAACCCGTTTAACCGCGTAAACGATCTGGCGGCATTTAGGTCTGAATTGCTCGCCGCGGCTTCCGTGCTCCGCGCGCGTCTTGACGCGGAGAAAAACACGCTCCTTAGAACCGTGGCTCACGAAACGGGGAGTCCCATTTTTTATCACCTTGAGGATCTGAAAGCTTCTCACATGTTTCTGGATAAGCTCTCTTCTTTGAGAAAACTTCTCCCCAAAAAATATATTTCCGAACCCAAAGGAAACGTACTCTTGATTCTTTCGGCAAATGAGCCGGTGATTGTCACAACCATACTTGTCTTTTCTGCGCTCTTTGTCGGCAATACGGTGTTTGTGAAACCTTCCGCAAAAACTCCCTCATACGGCTATTTCCTTATCAAGGAGTTGGCAAAAATTCCGTCCTTGAAACAAAGGGTGCATTACCTGCTCACCGACAAAAAAGAAACGGGACGCCTTATCAGGTCAAAATCTTTTGATTTTGTGATCTCTTTCGGATCCAGAGCGACAAGCAAAAAGTTGGGAGTCATGTGCGCTGATTCCGAAGTTGAATTTCTGCAGGAAAGCGAAGGTAACGATTGGGCTTACGTTGATAAAGAGTGCGAGCCTCTCGAAAAAGTAGGTAAAATCATCGTTGAATCTTTCGTCCGACACAATGGACAAATGTGCAATGCGGTGCGAGGCGTTATGGCGCATTCATCAATGTACGACGAGTTTGTGGAACATCTGGAAAATCGAATTTCTTCTTTGTCTATCGCCTCACCATACCTTCCGGACTCGCGTATTGGAGCGCTGATCGTGGGAACGTCAGCCAGAGCAAACGCGCTTGCCAGCGAGGCCGCCACCAAAGCCGGAAACGTATGGAATTTTTCTGTAAAGAACAATGTGGTCGCTCCCGCGCTAATCTTAAATCCGGATGAAAGCTCTTCCATAATATCGGAGAGCATCTTCGCTCCAATACTGTGGGTAAAAAAAGTAGAAAACCATTTGGAAGCGCTGTCTTTTTATCATAAAAAAAACAAGCACGGTCTTAGCTTTTCCGTGTTCTCTCGCGATGAAGAGGTAATAAACGAGCTTACAACGGGTATTCAAACAGGAAGGATAAATATAAACAAACACCCCCTTAAACCCGGACTTTTGGACCCATTGGGCGGAGTGCGGTTAAGCGGCTACGGAGGCCCACGCTATTGGGTTGAAAAACTTTCAAATAGAAAATACGTCAACCGATAACAAAAAGTGTATATTTCTTTGCGGTGTCTATAGTTTATTTCCGCTGTGAAATTTTTTATGGATTTCGCGAAGGTGCTTATTTGTGACATGCGTATATATTTGGGTTGTAAGAATGCTTGAGTGGCCCAAAAACTCTTGGATTGAGCGGAGATCAACGCCTTGCTGCAACAAATCCGTCGCATAGGTGTGACGTAACGTATGAGGCGTCACAAAAAGCGGCAAGCCTGCTTTAAGCGCGTAATATTTAATGATGCGCTCGATAGACCTCGACGTAAGACGGGATGAGCCATTATTCGTTTGAGCGGGGGAGCGAGGCAAGCGAATGAAAAGCGCCGGCTCTTGCTCGTACGCGCGAATCTCAAGATATTTTTTCAGCGAATCGAGACATCGCTGTGAAAAATATACCGTTCGCGCCTTTGACCCCTTTCCCACAATAGTAAGCTCAAAATCCTTTTTGTTGCGCAATAAAGAAGGATCGAATTGTGTTACATTAAGCGACACTAGTTCCGCAACTCGCAGGCCGGTGCTGAAAAAGGTCTCCAGAATCGCTCGGTCGCGGACCCCTTTTTTTGTTTGGGTATCAGGAGCGTAAAGAAGCTGTCGTAACTGCGGAAGTGTGAGGAATTTGATAACTCGGTCTCTCGTTCTTTGCCTTGGCAATTTTACCTTTTCGGGAGGTAGGGAAGGTATATTCTTCTCTACAAAGTAGGAAAGGAGCGCGCGGAGGGCGATAAGATAGTATCCTTGGCTGTGCGTATGCAGAACCTTTTTCGTAAAGGGACTTATATATCGTGAGAGAAACACCCTGTAGCGCCATATATGCCCCGGGGTGAGATCTTTTGGGGTAAGGTCGCTTAAATGTTCGCGAGTAAGCCATCCTGAAAAGCGCGCAAGGAAATTCGCGTAGTTCTCTACGCTTGTATTTGAAAGTCCTTTCTCCAGTTCGCAATACTCAAGAAAGTCGGGGATATACCTTTTGATAGAGTTCATCAATGTCTCTTAATGGTACTTAAACGACATTAAAGTTGGAAAAAATAAAGGTTGCTTGCCATGCTGGCTCCTATAGGCCGTTTATCACATCTTTCGCGGCGTCTTTTGCCGCATCCTTCACTTTCTGCTCTGCCTGATCCTGCAACTTTTTTTGAATGTCGTTTAGTTCTTTCGGTTTCTCTCCTGTTTTTGCAAATGAAAATACGATGTAGAAATGCTACGGCAGATAGTCAAGTGGATTTAATGACGCGCCAATCGGAAGGGTCCCGGAAAGCAAGCTTGGTTTTGTCGCGAAGGAATTTGGCGCGTATACGGTGAAATGAAGATGCGAGCCGGTAGAAAAACCAGTCGAACCCATGTAGCCTATAATATCTCCGCTTTCTACTTCTTGCCCAGGCTTCACACCCTGAAGAGAAAGGTGCGCGTAGAGCGTTACTAAACCATTGTCGTGTTCGATAGTAATCCATTTTCCGTACGCATAAGGAGCTTTTTCGACTCCTAATATCTTGCCTTGTCGCGCCGCTTTCACAGGAGTGCCGTAAGACCCTGCGATATCAATTCCGTTGTGAAAACAGGTAGGGTATGCTTTGGAAGTTTTTGCAAATTTAGTACAGCCGTATCCCTGTGTCAAATTTCCTTCAACGGGCCAATGAAGAATTCCCGGAGCGGCTATGGGCAGTTTACTCGCATCGATAGCCTCGCGTAATTTTTGTTCCAGATTAAAAATCTCCCGTTGAATTTCTTCCTGTTTCGCGGTGACATCCTTCAAAACTTCCTTAAACCGCCATTCCTCATTGCGAGTTTGAGTAAGGAGACTGCGCTTCTCTTCTCGTTCATCCTCAAGAATCATATTCCTCTTTTCTAGTTCGCTTTTTAAAACTTTAAGAGCATCTTTTTCCTTGGTAAGTTCAATCTTTTGCTCTTCAAGTTTCTGCCGAAAACTTTTGAGCGCCTCAACGCGAAACTCGAAGTCCTGCTGTAAAATTTGCCGATACTCAACTTGGTTAAAGAAATCAGAAAGATTTTTGTATTTGAGGAACAATTCCACTGACTCTATCCCATCGTTTTCATAGATTTCGCGCAGTGCAGAACCAATATACGCGTGCATCCTCGCTATCGCTTCACCCTTTTCGTCTACTTCGAGTTCGATTTGACGAATCCTAAGGCTCGAAATGGTAATCTCCTTCTGCTTTTCGGAGATGTCCTTTTCGGTTTTTTGAATTTTTGCGTTAAAATCAAGAACTACATCCGCAAGAGTTGCCGCTTTCTGGCGCTTTTCGCTGATCGCTCCCTTGTATTCTTTTTCCTTCTCTTTTAGATTTTGTATTTCCTTCTGCCGTGCGTCTATTTGATTTTTGAGATCATCAACTTCTCCCGCGAAAGCACGCGGCGTTCCAATGGAAAACATTGATAGAAACAGAAATGTATAGAAAACAAAACGCATTCTCATAGGAGGCGCTTCGCCTCTCGCAGCCGCGCGAGGCACTTTTTTTTGCCGAGGATTTCTGCTACCTCAAAAGGTCCGGGCGATGCTTTGCGGCCAGTTAACGCGACCCGCAGGGGCCACAAGAGCTTGCCCCTATCCCCTATCTTTTGCGCCTCGGCCATCAAAATTTCTTCGAGCTTTTCTTTTGTGTAAACTTTCTCCGGAATTCCTCCCAATAATTCCTCCAGCTTTTCCAAAGTTTCTTTAACCTCCTCATTGTTCATCGCTTTCCATTTCAATAGTTCCTTATCGTACATAAGCGTATCTTTAAAAAAGAATTCTGTGCGCTCCGCTATTTGGGAAAGTTTCGTTAGGCGGAGTTGCTCAAGGGCAACTATTTGGCGAGCGAATTCCTCGAAGTCTGACTTTTTTCCGTCAATTTCAGACTTCTTCCCTTCGCTCGCCAAATACGGTAAAGACAACTTTGTCAGCTCATCAATTGGCGTCTTGCGAATGTATTGCCCATTCATCCAATCTAATTTCTCGATGTTGAACACCGCTCCTGATTTTTGCACGCGCTCAAGCGAGAATTGCTCTGTAATTTCCTCACGCGAAAGAATTTCTTTTTCGTTTCCGGGATTCCAGCCAAGAAACACGAGAAAGTTAAACATTGCATCCGGCAAGTACCCCATTGCCCTATACTCCGTAAGGGCAGCAGCTCCATGTCTTTTACTCAATTTAGATTTGTCCGTGCCTAAGATCATTGGCAAGTGCGCGTACTTTGGCGGCACAAGGCCGAGCGCTTGATATATCAAAAGTTGTTTTGGGGTATTGGAAATATGATCCTCGCCTCGTATCACATGGCTTATTTTCATCTCGCAATCATCAATAGCTGCCGCAAGATTATAGAGAGGCGTATGTTCATCTTTTGCGATAGAGAAGTCTCCAAAAAGCCCCGAGTCAAACTCAATCTCTCCGCGAATGAGGTCATAGAATTTTACCTTTCCGCCGGGATTTTTAAACCGTATTATTCCTGATTCTTGCCTGCCCGCCATAGCCTTGGCGAAGGCGGGATTCCTGATTCCTGATTCTCCGTCGCACTTATGCCTCGGCGCCAGTTTCTTCGCCATCTGCTCATCCTTCTCCCGCTCCAGTTCCTCTGGACTATGATAGCAGTAAAACGCGCTCCCGGAATCCAGAAGTTTTTTAATATAATTTGCGTAAATTTCTGTACGTTCGCTTTGCCTATAAAACTCTTGATAATCAAGCCCAAGCCACTCGAGACCCTCAATTATATTCTCCTCGTATTCGTTTTTGGACCTTTCTTTATCTGTGTCCTCTATGCGTAAAACAAAAACACCGCTATTTTTTTTTGCGAATAACCAATTAAAAAGCGCGGTACGCGCGGTACCTACGTGCATGAGCCCCGTTGGCGATGGCGCGATACGGACTCGAACTGACATATTTTCAGTATAACAAAAAACCTCGCGATATGCGAGATTTGGAATTAAGACGAAGTGAACCAAAGAACTGCTTGAAAGGAGCTATTGGTCTCGAAACACGAGCCGGATGGTCTCCCCCTCGTCCTGTCGCACAGCCCGGGCAATGCGCATCATAGCGGCGCACGCCGAGCCATGATCGTCTACGACATACACTCGTCTACTTTCGAGGAGTCGTCCCCGTTTGAGCCCGCCCCTCAGTAACCGTATATCGAGACCTCCATCGCTCTTGTAGACAACCGACATTGTCATGGCCATTTAGTCGCCTCCTTTCTCTATCTCCAATTCATAAACTCATCGGTTACGTAGCTTCATCATAGCATAATTGAACTCGTATGCCAAGAGTTTCGTTACGCGAATTTTAGCAGCTCTTCTGCTATTCTCTTTGCCGCGTCGGGTTTCGCGAATCTTTGCGCGGCTTCGCTCATTATCTGGGCTTTTTGTGAGTTTTCCGTAATTAAATCTATAGAATTTATAAGAATATGGGGTTTGAGATTTTCTCCTTCAAGCACAATCGCTGCCCCTTCTTTTGCGTAAGAATGAGCGTTTTTCTCTTGGTGATCTCCCGCCGAGTACGCATAAGGCACAAGGACACTTGGCTTTCCGCTCAACGCAATCTCAAAAATCGCCCCTGCCCCCGCTCGCGCAACGATAACAGCTGCGAGCTTATAGGCGCTTGCGATCTCTTCTTCATGTAAGCTCGCGTAGAGATGATACAACCTTCGCTCGTTGCTATCTCCGATTTCCACAATCGCTCCTTTTTGCATATCTTTATAATTATCTTCCCCGCATTGGTGAATAATTTCATATTTTTTAAGAAGGTCTGGAAGGGCGAGGAGGAGCAAGTCATTGATTTCTCTTGCGCCCCTGCTTCCTCCAAATACAAAAATCACGGGGCGCTCCGAGCGAATATCCAGAATTTGCCGAGCGTCATCCGGAATTTTTTGGAACATTTCTTCGCGAACGGGATTGCCGAGCGCAATAACTTTTGCTGTCGGGAAATAGCGCGCGCTTTCCTGAAAAGAGACAATAATGCGCTTCGCAAACCTGCTAAGCAGGCGATTCGCGAGGCCAGGCATACTGTCGGATTCGTGAATAATGATAGGAATGCGGAAAAGCCAACCCCAAAAAACGACGGGGATGCTCGCATATCCGCCTTTGGAGAAAATCACGTCCGGCATAAAAAGAAACCGCACTTTCGCGCCAAGTATAGTTGCTGATCGAATTCCTTCTTTTTGAACAACTACTTTTGAAAAATGATCTGGCCCAATAAATAAGAATTCCGGCGTGTCTTGGGATGGCATCTTGGAATAAAATTCTTTGATTTTTCGAGCGACAGCGATAAGTGGAAAAAGATGTCCGCCGCTGCCGCCTCCGGAAAGAAGAATTCTCATGTATGCTTTGATATATTTAATAATATTCCCAACCCGGCCATGGTCGCTACCATAGAAGAACCGCCGTAACTTACAAAAGGAAGCGGGATTCCGGTTAACGGCAAAAGTCCGATCATGGAGCCGATATTGATAAACGCCTGAATGACAATCCAGCACGTGATGCCGCACGCGAGGAGTTTGCCAAATCGATCCTTCGCGTTTTTTGCGATTCGAAACCCTTTGAACGCAAAGAAAAGGAAAACGGCAATAAGCAACGCCACGCCAAGAAATCCCAGCTCCTGGGCCCACACGGCGAAAATGGAATCTTTCATTGATTCCGGCAAAAAAATACCCCCCTGAACGCTCTTCCCAAGGCCGATGCCCAATAGACCCCCCGAACCAATCGCGAGCATTGCTTGGTTGATCTGATAGCTTATGCCAAACGGGTCTTTCGAATTATCAAGAAGAGAAATGAGGCGCGCCATGCGATACGGCTCCAATTTGATAAGCAGAAAGAGAAGAGTTGCCCCCAAAATCCCGAGCATTCCCATATGCAGAATCCCCGCGCCTGAAACAAAAAATAAACTCGCGGAGATCAATGCCAACACCGCAAAGGTGCCGATATCCGGCTGCAGTATAATGAGTCCGCCGGTAATGCCTACAATAATAAGGAAAGGAATCAACCCCGCGCTAAATCGTTTTACATTCGAGTGTCTTGCCTCCAGCCATGCCGCAAGATAAATAATGACCGATAATTTGGCGAATTCGGAAGGTTGAAACGAGAATCCAAATACATTGATCCATCGCCTTGCTCCGCTCACTTCAAGCGATAATGAAGGAATAAAGACAAGAATGAGAAAAAAAACAGAAACAAGCAGAATGGGCAGCGCGAATGTCCGAAACTTTTTGTAGGGAATCTTATACGTAATAAATCCAGCGACTAATCCAAGGCCAATTCCCCAAAAAATCTGATGAGCGAAATATCCGTATACCTTTTCAAGATTCCTCTGACTTTCAGAGTTTGAAGCAGACAACAGCGCGACAAGACCGATAATAATAATCACGAACGCCGCGCCAAGTAACGCATGGTCAATTTTTTTTCTAGCCATTTCGCTAAACTCGCAAAATCATTTATGCATGGAGCACTCTTCCATATCGCGCCTTCTGAAATTTTCCTTTGCGAAGAGCTATTCCTCCATTGACAATAACATACTCTATGCCTTCCGCGTATTGGAACGGGTCTTGAAAATTCGCTCGATCCACGATTTTTTTGGGGTCAAAAATAACAATATCAGCCATATACCCTTTTGCGATCCTTCCGCGTTTACTCATTCCGATGGTTTCTGCGGGATAGGAACTAATTTTTCGCACTGCCGTCTCCCAGCTTACAAGTCGTGATTCCCTGACGTATCTTCCTAAAAATTTTGGAAACGCGCCGAAACTTCTCGGATGGACGAGCATCCCCTCCTTCCGGTCACGTATTCCATATCCGGCTCCATCCGAGGCGACAATGCTCATTTCGCTCTCAATTCCCCGGCGAATATTCGCCTCATCGATACTGGGCATAAAACCGACGACTCTGTCTCCCGAAACGATAATCACATCGAGGAGCGCCTCTATAGGCGAACTTTTCTGATTCGACGCGATATCGCCGATCGATTTTCCGAAAAGTGTCCTGTCAATATCGCCATAGGCGAGCACAATCTTTGAAATTTCTTCTGCCTTGCCCGCTAATTCCTCCTTGATCTTTTTTCGCGCCACGCGATCGCCAAGTCTCTTTAAAACCTCCAATCGCCCTCCAGCCGTTGCCCATTCTGGCAAGAGAAGATAGAGAACCGTCGCGGTTCGGTCGTACGGATAGAGATCAAAGTTTACATTCACGCCCGACTCTTTCGCCGCGTTCAACATCTCAAGACTTTTTGGAAATTCACCCCAGGCATCCTTGCCGAGAGCTTTTATATGCGAAATGTGCGAACGAATCCCGACTTCGCGCGCGAGGGTAACTATTTCATTGAGCGCGGGAAGAATGTCTCTATCTTCGTTGCGGAGATGCACGGTCCACACTCGATTTTTTTTCTGCACAATTTTTAAAAGCCGT
>JACOUK010000027.1 GCA_016177905.1 Candidatus Spechtiibacteriota bacterium
AATCTGCGCGATGTCCGGAGGCGTGGATAGTGCAGTGTCCGCGGCTTTGCTCAAAAAGGCCGGGTTTGACGTGGCCGGAGTTTTTATGAAGTGCTGGAGCGAAGATGAAGTGCGAACCGGCGTCTGCACCGCGGAAGAAGATGAAATGTGGGCGAGGCGAGCCGCCGCGAAAATTGGAATACCATTTTACAGCGTGGATTTGGTGAAAGAATACAAAAAGCGCGTGGTAGAGTACTTTGTTCGCGAATATAAAGCGGGTCGCACGCCCAATCCGGATGTCATGTGCAACAAGGAAATCAAATTTGGAATGTTTTACGATATGGCGATGAAGGAATTTACGGCGGATTATGTGGCAACGGGTCACTATGCCCGTATCGTTCCCTTCTCCTTACGAAGGAGAAGGGCAAGGGGTGAGGTAGTCAAATTACTGAAAGGAAAAGATCCGAATAAAGATCAAAGCTATTTTCTTTGGGCGGTGGCGAGGGAAAAATTTAAGAACATTTTATTCCCCGTAGGCGGGTATGTGAAACCGAAAGTGCGTATGTTAGCTCGTGAATTCGGATTGCCCAATGCCGAGCGCAAAGATAGTCAAGGGATTTGCTTTATCGGCAAAGTGCGTGTCGGGAATTTTTTACGCAATTACATTGACGACAAACCGGGTGAAATTATGAATCAGAACGGCGAAAAAGTGGGAGCGCACGAGGGGCTCCATTTTTACACGGTTGGCCAGCGGAAGGGTATCAATATCGGCGGCGGCCCTCCATATTACGTGGCGCAAAAAAATTATGCGGAAAATACGCTTTTGGTTGTTCGCGAATACGACGACGCTCTTTTCCAAAAGAGTCTTTGCGCCTCAAGTCTTAATTGGATAAGTAAGAAGCCGTGTTTTCCATATCGCTGTAAAGTAAAAATCCGCTATCGCGATGCCGACCGGGATGCTATAATAAAAAAAGAAGATTTCGACGGGAATTTGAATATCGAATTTAACGATCCCCAAAGGGCGGTAACCCCGGGCCAGTCAATTGTGTTTTACCAAGGGGATGAGTTACTAGGCGGCGGAATTATTTTATAAAGCTAAACTATGGATGCGGCTCGCGAGTTAAAAAAAGCGCGTGAGGAAATCACAAAATTTGAAGAGACAATTCATGGGAAGATCCTTGAGCGCCAGAAACTTGAACAGGAAATCAAGACAATAGGAGAGAAGACTCTTGAAGCGCAGAGTTTGGCCAGAGAGCTTAGCTTGAAGCGTTCGTTGCTCGGCCGCCTCGACCTTGATCTTACTCGTTTGCGAATGCAAAAAATGCGGCTTGAGCGGGAGATTCCTCTGATAGAGCGTGAATTTCAGCGAATGGAAAGGGAGAAAAGGGTAGGAGGCGGAAGTCTTTTTCATTGACATGACCTCTAGCGCGCTTCGTAAAAAGTTTTTGGATTTCTTCAAGGCTCAAGGGCATGCGGTTGTGCCTTCGTCTTCATTGTTGCCCGATGATCCGTCGGTGCTTTTGACGACCGCCGGGATGCAGCAGTTTAAAAAGTATTTCACTGGAGAACTAGACGCAAAGAAAGATTTTATCTTGCCAAATGGTCAACCTGCTGTAGGTACTGCATCAATTCAAAAATGCTTTCGTACTTCAGATATTGATGAGGTGGGGGATGAGACTCACCTCACTTTTTTTGAGATGATGGGAAATTTTAGTTTTGGAGGATATTTTAAGGAAGATGCAATTCGCTACGCCAAAGATTTTTTGGATTTGATCGACATAAAGATTGATCATGTGACTGTTTTTCAAGGAGATTCTGAAGTAGAGCAAGACAAGGATTCCATAAAAATTTGGAATTCCCTCGGGTTTTCTGAAGAGAAAGGCAATCTCAAACTTATGGGCAGGGAAGACAATTTTTGGGGTCCCACTGGAAACGAAGGTCCATGCGGCCCCACGACAGAGATTTACGCAGGGGGTATCGAAATTTGGAATATCGTGTTTAATCAGTATTTCGGTTATTGGCCAAAACCAGCGTTACAAGAAGTATCAAACAGTATTCGTCAACATCCCGCTTACCTATCAAGTACTGTGGAACCGATCAGTCTTCGTTTAAAACCACTGCCCCTCCAGGGAGTAGACACCGGCATGGGTTTGGAACGATTGGCAATGGTTTCTCAGGGGAAATCCAACATTTTCGAAACAGATCTTTTCGCTTCCCTTAAAGCTTTTTTACCCGCGAATACGCACCCCGTTGCCTTGAGAAGAACACTTGATCATATTCGCGGAATTGGTTTTCTCTTGGCAGATGGCATGCGACCGTCAAAGAAAGAAGCTGGCTATGTGCTTCGACGATTGATTAGAAAAACAGTACTGTATGAATCTCGTTATCAGTTTTCTGAAGATGCTTTCCGTAACATGCTTGAAGCTGTAATTCGTGAATATGGTGATTTCTACAACGAACTAAAAGAAAATGAGAACTCTATTACTGAGGTATTTATGGGTGAGCGAAAAAAATTCAAAAAACTTGTTAGTGAAGGTCGTCAACGAATCCGTAAGCTTATCGAAGCGAAAGAAATAGAACCAAAGTTCGCGGTGAAGATGAGAGAAGATTTTGGCTCGAAGAGCACAGACTTCATTAAGATGATTTCCGGAGACGAGGCATTTGATATCTATCAAACATACGGTTTCCCCCCCGAACTTATTGAAAAGCACAAGAGAAGCATCGGGAAATTTCTCGCGCAGGAAGGGAAAGGAAATTTGGGGGCCACGGCCTGCTGTTGGATACCGGCGAATTGAAAGCTGCAAACGAAGAAGAGTTAAAAATTGTGACAAGGTTGCATACGGCTACTCACTTGCTCCAGTCAGCCCTTAGAAAGACGCTTGGAGATACCGTACATCAAGCAGGTTCAGACATTACCGCAGAGCGTTTGCGCTTTGATTTTACATTTGACCGCAAGCTCACGCCAGAAGAAATCAAAGAAATAGAGGATTGGGTGAATATGGTTGTTCAAAAAGATGTATCCATGGGCTACAAGGAAATGCCTTATGAGGAAGCGATAAAAACCGGAGCCTTGTATTTTGAAAAAGAAAAATATCCAGCCGTGGTAAAAGTGTATTCCGCGGCTGACCTTAAAACCGGCGAAGTATTTTCCAAAGAACTATGCGGAGGCCCGCACGTTTCTCGTACATCAGAACTTGGCCGTTTCAAAATCACAAAAGAAGAGTCTGTCGGCGCGGGGGTGCGCAGAATCCGCGCTATTGTAGAATAGTTCATCCACGGTTAGGTAAGGTTAGGAAAAACTTATTATGCTTTTGAAATCACATTATAATACGATCATTGCATAATGTGATTTCAGGTACTAAGCCCTGTCCTTGTAAAAATTTGACCGCTGTTAGGTTTTGGTATAATATATTTTGTTCAGGGCACTAAGTCTCTGGAGGTACCTTGACAAGCCCACTGCGGGGCAAAGGAGGTTTCCCACTATGCGGAGCCTTGAGGAGCTTAAACAACTCTCAAAATTGGCGCTCGATCACGAAGAGCTTGTGGCTATTGCTCGCACTGCGTCGAGCAATACTGATGCCAAAGATCGGGCCCTTGTGTTCACGCGAGGGCATGGGCTCGACGAGTGGATCGCAATGTCCTGCCGCTGGCTCAAAATTCTTCGTGATAGAATTAGCCCAGAAGAATTTGAAGACTTCGTACACAAGACTAAACGAGAGGTGCGTGAAATGACTAGCCAGACTACATCACAGTCAAAGACGGAAGATTACATGTTGAGGATCAATGAATTGTGCTTATGCCCTGGTAAGAAGATTGCCTCACTGGCGGAAGCTGCGCGACAGGTAGGATTTGATCCCTCACGCGCGGAAGAGGTCTTGAATGTTACTTTTGATACGAAAGGCCTCTCTGAATTTTTTTGTGCGCATTGCGTAAGAACGCATACATTTTATTTGGAAATAAGAAGCGAGGAATCCCTGCACAAAGTCGGCCGCATTTTACTGGACCCAATGAGAGAAAATGGCTTCATATTCAATCTCAATATAGAAATCTGTGGAGTTGCTTTTAGTGCAAATAAAGATTTTCTAGTTGATAGCATTGAATATGACGATAAATTAAGAAAAGTTATTTTCCATGCCCACACCCGCTCCTACTACTCAGAAGATGGAGACATATACGAACGCTACAAAATTACCCTACAAAACTTCTACATTGGTCGTTCTGACCTTCTTTGGTTAAGAATTGAAGGAGTCAATTCTTATCCATCACTCATAGCGGATAGGTTGGAGTTGAGCTTCACGCCCTTCGTGCCGGCAAGCTAACGCATGTGAGCCGGTTTACCCCCCTTTACTAATAAGGGGGTTTTGTTTTCCACAGTTTTTGCGTGGATAACTCTGTGGTATAATACACTATGCATGGAGGGGATTACTATTTCGGCATTTTTTCGTCATATACTTCCGAGGCGCTTTCGGAGCGAATTAGTCCTTGTGCTTGATATAGGAACATTCAGCGTAAAGGCGCTTATCGGCGAGCGGAAGAAAGAGGGGTATTCCATTATTTCAAGATCGGTACGAGAGTATGTTGGAGGAGAGATGAACGCGGACGGAAGTCTGAATGTGTCCGGGATCACACACACGGTACGGCAGGCGCTTGGAGATCTCAAACATTCGGAAAATAAGAGAAGACTTGCGCCCAAAAAATTAGTGCTTGGAATCGGAGGAGGTTTTGTGTACGGCAAAACACTGCTCCAGACATACATTCGCGATAATCCCGAAACAGAAATTGACGCGCGAGAGTTTGTAAATATCATCCAGAAATGCGAACAGAGAAGTTTTGAGCAGATCCGGAAGTTTTTTCATCGGGAAACAGAACGTTCCGAGCTTGAGGTGCGCATTATTCAGGCAGTTATTCAGGAAATAAAAATTGATGGGTATGAGGTCAAAAATCCAGTCGGATTCAAAGGGAAGGAGGTGAGCCTTGCCCTATTTAACGCGTATATTCCGAAGATCTACGCGAAAATTTTTGAAGATCTTGCGAGCGTCCTGAAGCTTGAACTCGTTTCGATTGTATCCGCTCCGTATGAAGTTTTTCGGGTTGTCATGAAAAATACAAAAAGCGGAGGAGATTTTATTCTGCTTGATATGGGGGGGAGCATGACCGAAGTTGCGCTCGCGCGAAAGGGAAAACTGGAGGATATTCGCGCGATTCCAATGGGCGGCTCTTCGTTTACGCGGCGCATTTCGGAATCTCTGAAGATTGGTTTTTGGGAAGCGGAAAACATCAAGCGAAAATTGGGGACTTCACTTCTTGGGAAAAGCGTTTCCAAAAAACTTGAGGATATGATACTTCGCGACGCAGAGCTGTTCCTCCATAGCCTCGCCCTTATTTTGAATGATTTTTCCCAAGTGACTCTTTTGCCTTCACGCGTGTATCTGTATGGGGGAGGTTCAGTTCTTCCTATATTTCAGAAACTTTTTTTGGAGCATACATGGCGGGACACCCTGTCTTTTTTCGCGAAGCCAACCATTGAGCTTCTGACTCCAGCATCATTGGGAGAAGCGGTGAATATGCAGGGGATTTCAGATGTAGACATGCATTGGACAATACCATACGGAATTGCGATTTCGCAATTGCTCAAAGAAAAATCAGAGGAAGACACGGCAAAGATTTTACGGAGAAGTTTGCGATTAATTCAGTCGTAAGTGAAATTATGGATTCTTATATCATACAAATTCAGCCGCAGGATGAATTGACATCGATAATTGATAAAATCATCCACACAGAGGCGGAGCAGGTATATCTTTTAGTGCCTGATTCCTCGCGTATCGCCCAGCACGCGCTGAATTTTCGCCTGCTCAAACGAGAGGCAGACGCGCTTGGCAAGGAAGTGATTATAGTTTCGGCAAGCCAAAGAGTTCATGCGCTTGCTCTCAAATCTTCTCTCAAAGCGCATCAAGAGACGGCCGAATTGAAGCGAGAAGCGGTGAAGAAGAACGGGAGCGGAACAGCGACTGTCAAAAAAGTTTCTGATATTGTCGCGTCAGATATTCTGAATCCCTACATCACAAAGACAAACGAAAAGAAGTCGCGAGGACCCGATCGGCAGGATAAGAAAATCGAAGCTGCGCTTCAGAAAGTCGAGATGAAGAATTTCGGAGGGAAGATTGCGAGCTTTTGGAAAAAGGAACAGCCGGTTATGCCTCGCGCCATTCCGCTCGGCGGAATGTACGCGTGGATAGTGAGGCGTTCGAATGCACGAATGATATTTAAAGCATCTTTGGTTTTTTTTGCGGGAATTTCGCTGGTGCTTATGGGCGTTACTTTTTATTCCGTGCTCCCGAAAGCGAAAATTTATGTAGAGCCCATACGCCGCGAGGTTGATCTTGAAATTACGATCACAGGGGATACAAACGAATCGCGCGCGGATAACAAAAAAGGCGTGATTCCCGTGCAGATTTTTGTAAAATCCGTCGAGGGTTCAAAAACCATCAAAACGACAACCGAAAAGGAAGTGAACGCAAAGGCGCATGGCGTAGTGAAAATATATAATTCATACAGTTCAGCGCCCCAGACGCTTGTTCAGAATACCCGCTTTATATCCGAAACCGGCAAACTTTTTCGGACAACGGAAACGGTGCTGGTCGCAGGGGCGAAAATTGAAGAAGGGAATATCGTGCCGAGTTTTACCATGGCAAAAGTGGTTGCGTCTGAAGCGGGAGAGGAATATAATATAGGGCCTGCGACCTTTTCAATTCCGGGATTTAAAGGGACGCCAAAATATCTTGCGTTTTACGCGAAGTCAGACGGCAAGATGGAAGGGGGGAAGATTGGACGAGTCAAGGTAGTGAGCGAGGAGGATTACAGAAATGGAGTGGGAGAGCTTTCCAGGACTCTTGAAGCTCAAGCAAAGGCGGAACTTGCGCTTGCAGTGCCCAGCACCTTTACGACACCAGAAGGGGGCGCGGAGCAATCGCCTGTAGAGGTTACTTCATCGAAGAACGTGTCAGATGAGGCAGAAGAATTTACACTCGCAGGTTCGCTCGCGCTTTCGGCATTTGCTCTCCGCGAGCTAGATGTTTTGCCAATGCTTGCCGAGGAGTTTAGGACAAAATTCCCCGGAGAATTTCTTACCGGAAAAAACAAGTCCCTTCAATATGAAATAAAGGAAAAAGATTTCAAAAAAGGAGTATTGAAGATCAAGGCGATGCTGAAGGATGTCGCGGAAACGAGCATTGATGCGAAAAAGATGCGTGATGGGATTCGGGGGAAAAAAGAGGATGATGTCCGTTCGTATCTCGCGAGCTTTCCGGGCATCAAGCAGGCGCGGGTTGTTTTTTGGCCTTTTTGGGTCACAAACATTCCGGAAGATGCGGCAAGGATTCAGGTCATTATTGACTGATTTGCGTTATTTTGTTATACTAGCAATACCTTCGTCGGGGTCCCCGCGAAGCAGGGGTGACCCTTTCCTTATTCATGAAGCAAGTTGACGCTGAAAACAAAAAGCAAGGGTTGGTTATTGAGGCATTGCCAAGTACTACTTTTCGTGTACAGTTAGACGGAGAAGGAGAGATTTTAGCGCATCTTTCGGGTAAAATGCGAATGAATTTTATTCGTATCCTCCCGGGCGATCGAGTAGCCGTGGAAGTGAGCCCGGACGGCTCAAGGGGAAGAATTGTGTATAGATATAAATGAAAGTGCGTTCTTCAGTAAAAAAAATTTGTCAAAATTGTAAAATAGTTCGCCGTGTGGGTCGAATTTTTGTCGTATGCAAAAGAACGCCTAAACATAAACAAAGACAAGGATAAGATGCCGCGTATCGCAGGGATTACTATCCCAGACAATAAAAGAATTGAAATCGCCCTTCGTTACATTTATGGGATAGGGCCTTCTTTGAGCAAGAAAATTTTAGCGGAAGCTCATATCAGCAAAGATACGCGAGCGGAGAAGTTGAGTAGTCAAGAACTTCAAACTTTGCGTACGTTAATCGAGGGATCGTATAAAATAGAGGGAGAGCTTAAGAGGGAAGTGCAGATGAATATAAAGCGCTTGAAGGATATTGGGTGTTACAGGGGCGTGCGACACGTAAAAGGGCTTCCAGTTCGCGGACAGCAAACAAGAACAAACAGCAGGACTGTCCGCGGCAATGTGCGCCGTACGATGGGGAGCGGAAGAAAGCCGGCGGCATCGCCTACATAGAAACAACGATAATTTTTGCGCAGTATGGGTAAAAAACGAATCGTAAAAGAAGGAGAAGGCGAGAATCTCGAGAATAAGGGCAAAGATATTCAGAATGAGACGCAGGCAGGTCCAAAAGAACTCGGAAAGAGGATGAGCGAATTGACTCAAGCTCGATTTTATATTACCGCAAGTTACAACAACACCCTTATTTCAGTAACTGACGCAAAAGGCAATGTAGTCACTTGGTCGTCTGCGGGGGCGCTCGGTTTTAAAGGACCAAAAAAAGCGACTCCGTACGCGGCATCGAAAATTGTTGAAAAAATATTTGAAAAACTCGCAAATATGAATATAGGAAAGGTTTTTATTTATGTGCAGGGAATAGGAAACGGAAGAGATGCGGCAATTCGCGCGCTTTCTTCTCGAGGGCTTGATATCGTAGCGCTCGAAGATGTAACACCTATTCCCCACAATGGCTGCAGGCCGAGAAAAGCAAGGCGAGTCTAATAAGTATCAGAGTTTATGAAACATCCGCCAAAGCA
>JACOUK010000081.1 GCA_016177905.1 Candidatus Spechtiibacteriota bacterium
AATCTCCGAGTCCTTCGATTTCACTCGGGATAAACTTCGCGAGGCGAACCAAAACTCTTTGACTTTTCCTACGTGGTGCCCAGGGGGAGAGTCGAACTCCCAAGCCTTTGCAGGCATTAGCCCCTGAAGCTAACGTGTCTACCAATTTCACCACCTGGGCATTTATTTCCAAACTCTCTTCGTGTCAATATACCAATCGGTTACATCGGAAAATCGCCATGAAGGATCCGAAATTTTCCCTTCTTTGATACCCTTTACGTTTTTGCTTACAGGATAGAGGTACAAAGGACTATACAAGAAAATCGCCGGAATATCCTCGCTTACCGCGTTTTGGAAGAGGACATATTTTTGCGAACGAATTTGGGAATCCAAAGTCTGGCGAGCTTCCTCTAGCAGTTTATCAGCAGTCTTATTTTCATACAATGCGAGATTAAGACCCGGATCTTTTTTTTGGGAAGAATGCCAAAAAGAAAATGGGTCGGGATCAATCCCGAGAACCTCGCCGAAGAGCAATGCTTCGTATTCGCGAGGCCGTATGAAATTTTGCTGAATTTCCCCGAGGGTATACGAATATATAGTAACTTTCGCGCCGATTTTTTCCCATTGTTCTTTGAGAACGCGAATCGTCTTTTCAAGCTCCGGCCATTGCACGGTTATGAGGCTGATTTCAAGCAACGTGGGTTCGATGACAGGCGCAGGAGTCGGTTTTTTCGCTCCTTTGAGTTTTACGGTGCTCGTTGCGGCAACGGCCGCTTGCGTGCCGGGCAGTTTTTTTTCCCGAATTCCGTCTCCATTTGTATCGAGCCATTTGGCGTCATCGAGAACTTTTTTCGCGGCCTCAAGAGAAAACTTGTATTTTCCCTCTACTTCTGGATTGTAGCCGAGCAATTCACGGATGATAGGCCCGAATGCCGGAGCCCCTTTCCCTCCGGCCGCGACATCGATAATCTCTTCTCTGTTGGTGGCCAGCGCGAGGGCCTGCCGCACCTCCTTCTCTTTCAGCGCCTTCGATTTCGATTGATTAAAGAAGACGGCAAAGTACCGCGGAAGAGAAAATGTGTGCACTTCCAGAACGCCGCTCAAAGAATCAAGATCTCTCGAATTCGATCCGGAAAGAAAGCTCATGGAGGAAATTTCTCCGTTTTTCAAAGCGAGCACTGCTTCCTCTTCCGATTCAAAAAATTTAAACACGATTCGTTCAAGATTCGAAATTTTTTCCCCATACCGCTCATTCGCTTTAAGACTGTAGGATTTTATGTTTCCGCTCGTATCTTTTTGAAATTTTTCAAATTTATAAGGTCCGGCGCCTATTGGCCGAAGGTTCGCTTCGGCAAGCGGGAAGCTTTTGGGAGAAGCATTTTCCCAGACGTGCTTCGGGAGAATGCCGACCGTGGTATTTTCCAAAAATGGGCTATAGGGATTTTGGAGTTTGAAGCGAACGGTGCGATCATCAATTTTTTCCGCTTCCACTCCTTGCCAGTTGAGCCGTATCGGGCTTGCGTATTTTGGATCTTGTATGAGCTTGATGGTGAATATCACGTCGTCCGCAGTGAGAAGTTCCCCATCGTGCCAGAAGATCCTATCGCGCAACTTGAATGTGTATATTTTTTCATCCTGAATGGAAAAATCTTCCGCAAGATCCATAGCCAGCTTTCCTTCTTTTGTGTATTTCATCAGGCCCGCGTAGACAAGCCTTGTGATGTCGCGATCAACATCGCTGATTTGCGCAAGCGCCGGGTTGATGAATCTCGGTATTCCAAGAGCGCCTTCGATATGAGTTCCTCCCCGCGCCGGGACGATTATTGTGCGGGAGTAATAAAATTTAACAGTGAGCACGATCGAGGATCCAACAATCAGCAATGTAAAAAAGCCAAGCAAAATTTTTTCGACACGTGTCAAGGGCTCCAAACCAAAAGAAAAGCGCATATTTTTAATGTCGAGCATCGAAATGAGGTGGAATTATTTAAGCAGATTAAGAAGCGCTATGGCAAGGAAAAGCGCCGAAAGCCCGATTGTTGCCCGGAAAAGAATTTTTTCAAATCCTCTTTTTTGATAATACACCCCGCCGGTTCCTCCAAAAGCGCTTGAAAGTCCGGAGCCTCGCTGCTGCAAAAGCACGCATACAATAAGGAGAATGGCCGTAATAATTTGTATAATGCTTACTATCATATACCAAGTTTGGCAATCGTAGACGCTATTGTTACAAAGAGAGCGCCTCCTAGGAGCGGAATCACGCCTCCAATCGCAAGCTGCGGGAGGACCCTGGAAATGGCTAAAAGCACCGCCATATTAAGTATAAGTCCGAAAAGACCGAAGCTCAAAAAGACCAGTGGAAACGCAACGATTTTCAAGACAGGGTAGATCACCAACTGAAAAATCGCGAGCGCTAATCCTATGCCAGCTAGTATACCAAAATTTCCAGAAAATGTAAAGCCCCCTATAAAATGGCTCGCGAAGTAGATCGCGGCGGCATTGGCAAGAATTCTTAGGGCAAAGCCTATCATACAAGGATTATAGCACAAACAATTCAGAACCTAAAGGCGCGCCTATGCAATTTTCTGTGGTAGGAGATTGCAAACCGATGCGCCTCGTCGCGGGCGTACATGAGCAAGTTTTTGAGGTCCCGAGGAAGGGACGAAAGAGGAATTGGATTTTTTTGATAAGAAACATAGAGTTCATTGAATCGTTTGGCGAGGGCGACAACCTCACCCCTTTCTCCCCTCTCCTTGGTAAGGAGAGGGGCCGGGGGTGAGGTGAATTCCTGCAGGGCCGCGTTGAGCTGCCCCCTTCCCCCATCAATCAAAAATATGTCGGGATAGGCCCACTCGGGGTGCAGAAGCCGGCGACGTATTACCTCCCTCATCATCGCAAAGTCGTCTGGCTTTTCTGGGAGGCGAATCTTAAATCTTCTGTACATTGATTTATTCGGCCTTCCATTGTCAAAACGGATCATGGACCCAACCGGCTCCTTGCCCTGAATGTTTGAAATATCGTAAGCTTCGAGCGATTCGATATTGTCAAGAATGCGAGTCTTCGCTATCTGGTATCTCGCATCATTCTCGCCCCGCCAGCGCGGGGCTCCGAGGCTCGGGCCGTTTTGCCCCCTTCGGGGGACCATGCCAAAACGGCCCTCAAATCCGCGAGATGCCAATAGCGAAGACTCGCTGTTGGGTCTATGTGCAAATATATTCTCAAGTGCCGCGAGTTGATCCCGTGCTTTTGCCGCCTTTTCAAATTCAAGATCCTTGGCAAATCGCGCCATCTCTTTTTTTAAGCTGCTCAAAACCCGCGGCTTTTTGCCGTTTAAAATTGCCTTGATTTTTGCGATGTCTTTGTTGTATTCAGCGATATTCGGATTTGGGCCGGGGCAGAGATTGAGATGACAGTATTGGCAGGGAAGTTTTTTGTGCTTTTTCGTATAGTAGGAAAAAATTCTTCGAAGATAACGAAGTACGGTTTTGAGGGATTTACCGTCGGTGAATGGGCCGAGGTATCTGATCTTCGGTTTAGGCCGGTGGGTGATTACGAGGATGGGCAACTTATCCTTGCTAAATCCCACGTAAAAATACTGCTTATCGTCGCGCAACATGATGTTGTAGCGGGGTTGATATTTTTTGATGAGCTGCGACTCCAAAAGCAGGGCTGTAATTTCCGAGTCTGTTTGTATGTATCCTATGCTCGTTGCCTGCCCTATAAAATAGGCATCATGCCACGTTGGTTGCACAAGGTGATTTTTTACTCGCGTTTTTAGGCTTGCCGCCTTGCCAATATACAACAGGCCGCGCGCGTTTTTGAAGCAATACACGCCGGAAGTTTTCGGCATGCGCCCTACTTTTTCTTTGGTGAGATACGAAAACTTTACCACAGTTTAATATGCCATTTTTCCATCGAAGCGTCAACCTTTAAAGTTTTGACAAACTTTGCCATGC
>JACOUK010000082.1 GCA_016177905.1 Candidatus Spechtiibacteriota bacterium
CGATGGTTTCAAAAGTACGGCATGATGATGATCTTTGTCGCGCGGGTTCTGCCTATTGTGCGCACCTTTATCTCTTTTCCCGCGGGCATTGCGCGAATGAATATATGGAAATTCTCAGTGTACACGTTTTTTGGATCGCTCATCTGGAGCTTTGTTCTTGCGTACGGCGGAGTGATTATGGGAGAAAATTGGAAGAATCTCGAGGGGTATGTTCGTAGATTCGACTGGGCGATTCTAGCCCTATTTGTATTTGGGATAGTATGGTGGGTATGGCGACATGTAAAAAATATAAAACATGAATAAAAAACTTATTGTCGCAAACTGGAAGATGAACCCTGTAACTTACAAAGAAGCAGAGGAGCTTTTTCGATTTGTCGAAAAAGGAATGCGTGACATAAAAAATGCGGAAGTTGTTTTGTGTCCGCCGTTTGTTTACCTGCCAATGTTGGCGCGCTTGTTCTCGAAGCAATTTTGCGCAGGGGCGCAAAATTGCTTCTATGAGCAAGGAGGCGCTTATACAGGTGAAGTGTCTCCATTGATGCTGAAAGACATCGGCTGTAAGTATGTGATTGTTGGCCATTCGGAGCGAAGACAGTACTTTTTTGAGACAAGCGAAATCGTGAACAAAAAATTGAAGGCAGTGATCGAAGCGGAGTTGAAGCCGATTCTTTGTGTCGGCGAAGACACGCGTGACAGTTTTGATTCAAAAGGGCATTGGACTCACGAATTAGATCCGAAAGTGAAAGAGCAATTGGTCTTGATGTTGAATGGCATTCCTAAATCTAAAATAGGGGAAATAGTGATAGCCTATGAGCCAGTCTGGGCCATTGGCACGGGGAAGCCTGCTACAGGGGATGACATTTTATCAGCAAAAATTTTTATCCAAAAGGTTATAAGCGATCTCTACGGGAGAAAAGTTTCCCAAACGATGAGAGTGATTTACGGAGGAAGTACTGATTCAAAGAATGCGGCGGTGGTTATGAAAGAAGGGCAAGCAGATGGATTGCTTGTCGGAGGAGCGAGTCTTGATGGAGAAGAATTTGTGCGTATGATGAAATGTATCGCTTTATGAAAACTTTACGGGACGCGGCCATCGAAAATAAGACGGTGCTTCTGCGGGCAGACTTTAATGTGACTGTTTCCCGTGGCGCAGTGACGGAGGATTTTCGCATGCGCGCCGCCCTTCCGACTATTCAATACGTTCTTACGCATGGCGCAAAGAAAGTGCTTGTGATAAGTCACTTCGGCAGGCCTGCCGAAGGCAAGCCAAACAGCGCTTTCTCGCTTGCGCCTGTGGGGAGGCATTTATCTTCTCTACTCAATAAGGAGATTGATTTTGTTGATGATTGCATTGGAGAAAATGTCCGCTCGCGCATAAAAGAATCAAAGAAACGGGTTATCGTTCTTGAGAATCTTCGATTTTACAAGGGGGAAGAAGAAAATGACACGCAGTTTGCGAAAAGTCTTGCGGCCCTGGGGGATATTTTTGTCCAAGACGCTTTTGGCGCGGCGCATCGCGCGCACGCCTCAATCGTGGGCGTGCCGAAATTTTTGCCATCGTATGCCGGTTTTCTTTTTGAAAAAGAAGTGCGTTGGCTCTCTTCAGTTTTGAAAAATCCGGTGCGGCCCCTCGCAGCGCTTATCGGAGGAGCGAAAATTTCAACAAAAATGCCTGTGATTGAAAAATTTTTGAAATTCGCGGATAATGTGTGTCTCGGCGGGGCGCTCGCGAATACTGTTTTGAAGGCAAAAGGAGTCGCGGTCGGAAAATCGCTCGTCGAGGAAGAGATGGTAGAAAAAATGAAGAATTTTGAATACACGGACGCGCGCCTTCATCTGCCAGTCGATATAAAAGTCGCCAAAGACAAAGACGCGGCAGACGGCATTTCTATCAAGGGCGTTGGGAATGTGGGGGACGAAGAGCTTATTTTAGATATCGGTCCCGATACTCAAGATCTTTTTTCAAACATTGTTCATCGATCAAAGACGATCATCTGGAACGGCCCGATGGGATACTTGGAAAACAAACGATTCGCGGAAGGTACGCGCCGGATTGCGAAGGAACTGGGGAATGTACCTCCTCACGTATGCACAATTGTCGGAGGAGGGGATACATATCTTACGCTTGCGGATGTTGGAGTAATGGATAGAATAAGTTTTGTTTCAACGGGCGGCGGCGCGATGCTCGATTTTTTGGCGAAAGGCACATTGCCGGGGATAGAGGCGTTGGGGTGAAGAAGGTTGGACTATTTCTTCTTCATTAAGTCCTCGTCTTGGACAAACAATAGTCGCAAGCTTCGCAGAATCATCTCCCTCCTCGCCCTCGACAAGCTCGGGCTCACGGGAGCCCAGATGATTCTATGCTTGCTTGCTTTTTTGTTTGTTTCCAATCCTGCGGAATCATTCAGAAGAATAGCCAACCTTCCATGAATAAAGATAAAAAGTGGCAAATTAAAGAACAAGCCCCTGAAGAGTTCGGAAAGGAGTTCCCCGAATTTTCTTCTCTCACAAGAAATTTGCTTTGGCAGAGGGGGTTGAAAACGCAAAAAGATATTGATGAATTTTTTAATCCCGATTATTCGACGGATCTTCACGCCCCGCTGTTGTTAAAAGACGCGCAAAAAGCGGTGGATAGGATTTTTGAAGCTCTGGAAAAGAAAGAGAAAGTTGTGGTGTATGGAGATTATGATTCAGATGGCGTCTGCGGCGCCACGATTATGCATAACGCGCTTCAAGACATCGGCTTTACTAGGCATAATTTGGGGATTTATATGCCGGATAGAGAAAAAGAAGGCTATGGTCTGCATGAAGGGGCGGTGGAGCAGTTTATCAAAGAAAAGTATAACCTCATAATTACCATAGATTGCGGCACGACGAGCCACAAGCCTATCAGCCGCGCAAACAAAAATAGTTTGGATGTTATCGTGATTGATCATCACCGCGTGATAGACTCGCCGCCGCCAGCGTATGCTTTTGTGAACCCGCATCAAGAAGATGACGAATATCCGTTTAAGGATCTTTGCGGCGCGGCGGTGGCGTTTAAGGTTGCCTGCGCTTTATACCAAAAAGCCGATATAAATGAGGGCCGAGAAAAGTGGTTTTTAGATCTCGTTGCGATGGCAACGATCACGGATATCATGCCGCTTCTTGGAGAAAACAGAACTTTGGTAAAATACGGCTTGTTTGTGCTGGCGCAGGCCGAACGGCCGGGCCTTCGCGCGCTTATGGAAGTTTCCGGCATTAAGCCGGTGTTCAATCAAGATTCTCTCACCACTAACTTAAAGCCATGGACTTTGGGGTTTATGCTCGGCCCGCGTCTTAATGCCGCAGGCCGCATAGACCACGCGAACACCGCATTCGCGCTTTTAAACGCGGATAGGTACGAGGAAGCGTTGAAATTTGCAAAAGAAATAGATGAACGAAACCGCGAGAGACAGGGACTTGCGCGGGCAGTGTCCGGACTATTCCCGGTTTTCATGTAGTGAAAGCGCTTGAGTCTGTGCGGGATATTTTAATAAATTTCGGCGGCCATCCGCAGGCCGGGGGCTTCACCATTGCGCAGGATACATTAGATGAGATGAAAAAGCGCATAGAAAAATTTGCGCGGGCGAACCTTAAGGAAGAAAATTTTTTCAAAAAAATAGAATATTGCGCGGAAGCACATCCAAAAGATATTTCTTGGCAAGTATATGAAGAGCTTGAGCAATTTGAGCCGTTTGGCGAGGCGAACAAAGAGCCGATGTTTTTGCTGCGCGATGTAAAAGTTGTAAGCTTCGAAAAGGTAGGAAAAGACAACGGTAACGGAAATGGCAAAAAGCATCTGCGGCTTTTACTGGATATTTCTGGAAATCAAAAGAAAGCCATGGCATTTCATATGGGCGAAAGAAAAGAAGAGATTGCATCAGGGGGACGTCTTGATATTTTATTTCATTTCGCAGTCGATGAATGGAACGGGAACAGAGAATTGATGTTGCGGATTGCGGATTTTAAAGTTATACAATAAACGATGCAGGAACAAATTGTAATTTATACCGACGGCGGTTCGCGAGGAAATCCCGGGCCCGCGGCCCTTGGAGCGGCCGTGGGAGCCCCCATCAATAAGGGGTATTCAAAATATCTTGGGAAAAAGACGAACAACGAGGCTGAATACGAAGCTGTAATTTTTGCGCTGGAAAAGTTGCGCGCGACTCTCGGAAAGAAACAGTGCGAAACGCTCAAAGTTACCTTCAAAATGGACTCTGATTTGGCGGTTCAGCAGCTTTCCGACAAGTGGAAAATTGAAGGCAAGACAATTATTCCGCTTTTCGTAAAAATACATAATTTGCGTCTTGATTTTGGCGCGATAGAGTTTCGTCACATTCCTCGCGAAGAAAATAAAGAAGCAGACGCGCTCGTAAATCAGGAACTCGACAAGCACGCGCATGAGGGAGGATTGTTTCAATTATAAAGTTATCCACAGTGCAAATATGCGTCAGTTCTTTAAGGTAGAATGAAGATTTTGTACTTTTAAAATTGAAGGGAGGTGTGTAGTGCGGCTAGAGCGCAAATACAGCGTGCGGCACGGGCATCTCTCGCTTGCCGCAATATCAGTCCGCCCGCAAATGCGGCGAACCTTTGACGAACAAAAAATCGAACGGCTTGCAGCGAACATTGATTACCATGGCATGATACATGCTCTTTCCGTAGCCGATACCGAGGAAGGATACATTTTAATATCAGGCGAGAAGCGCGTGAGGGCATGTAATCTGCTAGAAGAACGAGGCAAACATATAGGTGATGTTTTCTGCAACATATTCGAAGGTCTTACGCCTGTTGCGATGGCCCTCTTACAAGCATCTGAAAATATCCACGAACAGGTGCCATCGCATGAGGAAGCGTGGTTTTTTGAAAAAACATGGCACGCCCTGAAGATAGTTGAGCCGAAATTTACACTCACTGACTTTGCAGACGCTGTTGGAAGAAGCGAGCAGACAATTCGAAACGCCTTGCGGTTTGCGCTGCTGCCCGAACGCATACAAGGGTTTGTAAGCTCCGGCCTCTTGACGTATGGCGCAGCAGTACAGCTTGTGCGCGTGAAAGAAATGTTAGACGATGGCGGCCTTGAGCAATGGGCGATACGATGTGTCATTTCCAAAGCAAAAGTTTCCGAAGTTCGAGCACAGATAGATACATATATAAAGGACGTTTCTTCCGGCCAGCTCAATATGCTGGATGTTTTTGAAGAAAACGCGCGAAACACTTTGGAGCAAGATTCGCGGCGGATACTTATAGATCGGACGACTACAACATCTTTTTGGAGTGGAATTACGTACCTCAAACGGCTTCTGTTTCTTTTTGAAAACGGAAAGTTGGAGTTAGAGGATTTGCCTTGGCTTCGGCGCAATCCAAGACGCGCATTTCTAGAGCTCATGAGTGTCGAGGACCGTGTACTCGACCATATGAAAACTGTTCTTTCGTCCCAAGAAGCAGCAGAAACGAATCGTATTCTCAAAGAATGCGAAAGTATCTTTTCGGCAAACTCCTCATAAAGTACGAGGAGTTTTGATTTGAATTTGACAATACTGATACTGTATGATACGGTAGAAATATCCTGGGAAGTCGCGAGGTTGCCCGCCCAAAGCCAAAAGGCATTGTGGCGGGAGGAAAGTCCGAACACCGTCCTCGCCTTTGGAGAGGGCATGGGTGATGGGTAACGCCCATCGTTGAGCGCATTACATGTTCAATAGGGAAACCCGCCGCAAGCTAACGCATGCAGGCGGGCCCGCCTAAATGGCCTTTGGCCTTTTGGCGGGGTGCCACAGAGACTATACTACCCGCCGCAAGCTAACGCATGCAGGCGGGAAAAGGTGAAAAGTTGTAAGATAACTTACATCTCATATATGGCAACATATATGAGTGGAAAACCCCACCCGGTGCAAGTCCGTGCCCGCCGCAAGCTAACGCAAGCAGGCGGGAGCGACGCTTGAGGCATCATGGCAACATGGTGTCCAGATAGATAACCTCGCCCGCCCAAAGCTAACGCATTGTGGCGGGACAGAATTCGGCTTATAGACTTCCTAGGACTAAAACCCCCCGCAGCTGCGGGGGGTTTTAGTCCCCATTCCCCCCTTTTCCCCACTCCATCGCATTGAGGAGCGGGCCATAAATATCGATTTCTTTGGGAACAGAGAGAGGGTTTTCTCTCCGGAAATCAAAGTTCAAAAATCGCACGAATTCGACGTCTTCGATAACGGCAAGGGGGGTTTGCTCTTTGCCTTCGCCCATCACAAGCACTGCCGCAACTGCAAGAGAGTCCGCGATATTCTGTTGCGTAATCAGCATCTCTCTTCCGAAAATATCTTTTGCGCCTCGGTAATCTTTCAATGGGGAGAACCCCCAATACGAAAGCGCGATTCCCATGGTGCCGTACCGCAAGGGCGTGGTGTGGCTATCGGAAATGATGACGCCGAATTTTTTGAGCCCAAATTCTTTTTTCAAAAAATCATGGATTTTCTTCGCGGTGAGGAAAGGATCTTCCGGCCAAAGAATGTAATACCCATTCGCGTTTGATTCATCAATGCCCGCAGTTGGAATAAGAATGTTATGTTTTATTGTAAGCATTACCCAGCCTTTGGGAGTTTTTTCGCGCGGCAAATAAAAATCCGCCTCTTTTTTTATAAGCTCGTCTTTATCTTTTACATCCGTCAACTTCACGCATCGTCCCTGTGAGATGGAGACAATTTTTGAGGTAATAACAATAACGGAATTTTCTTTGAGCCGTTTTTTTTTGAATGCTTTTTTTAGGACTTCAAAAAGATCGTCTTTGGGCGGGAGAAACTGGCGGGTTTTGATGGGCTCGATACGCATGTTGCTTTTGTATATACTACATGCGAGCAGTTTTTTCAAGTAAGGTTGTAAAAAGCATATCTTCCGGATATAATGGTTGGAATATGCGAAAAGCTGATTTTTTATTCACTGTTGCGCTTGTGCCCGTTGATTTTATGATGTGTATCAGCGCCGCGTTTGCGGCGTATTTTTTGCGTTTGAGTCCATGGGCGCGAGAACTCCGGCCGGTGGTTTTTAGTCTTCCTATTATACACTACCTTACCGTAACGCTCGGGATCGTAGCATTCTTTCTTCTTATTTTCGCAGTTTCCGGACTCTATAAAACAGGAGCAAAAAGAGGAGGGCTTGAAGAGTTTTTTCAAATTGTGGTATCAATGTCCGCCGCGATGATGACGATTATTATATTTATGTTTTTTAAGCGCGATTGGTTTGATTCACGTTTTATCATGCTCGCCGCGTGGTTTTTCGGGATTGTGTTTGTTGCTATAGGGAGACTGTTTGCGGCAAAAGTACGCAGAACTCTTATCGTAAAACGCGGTTTTGGCGTAGAGCGCGTGCTTCTTGTGGGCTACGGAGAGCAAGCAGACCTCATTAAGAAAGAAATCGAAACTAACCCCGAGATCGGCTATTCCATACTTGGGCATATTCCGGCGATTGATCTTGCACGGATCAAAGACATTGTGAAAAATCCCGGGGCTCATAAAATTATACTTACCAATCAAAGTTTTGAGAGAAACGCCGTTGTGGAACTTATAAATTTTTGCGAAGACATGCGCATAGACCTTAAGTTTGTCCCCGATCTTTTTGGGGCTGTTTCGCGGAATATCGGCATGGACATTTTGGGCGGCAATCCTTTAATAGAATTAAAACGGACGAATCTTGAAGCTTGGGGGCTTGTCATGAAACGGATTCTGGATATTCTCCTTGCGGGACTGTCGCTTCCGTTTCTCCTTCCTTTATTTTTGTGTGTCGGGTTTTTTATCAAATGGGAGACGAAAGGGCCCGTGTTTGTGCGACTTCGAAGAGTGAGCCAGGGGAAGGAATTTGATCTTATGAAATTTCGTTCCATGATCGCGGGGGCGGCCGAACTCAAACCATATCTTGTTTCTCTGAACGAACGAAACGATGGGCCTCTTTTTAAGATGAAAGACGATCCGCGCATCACAAAAGTCGGAAGGTTTATCCGATCGAAGCGCATTGATGAGCTTCCTCAAATTTTTAATGTGCTGAAGGGAGATTTGAGTCTTGTGGGCCCCCGGCCGCATGAGCCCGAGGAAGTCGCGCGGTACGAGCGGCATCATAAAAAAGTTCTCGCGATAAAATCGGGCGTTACCGGCCTTGCGCAAATCTCCGGCGCCGAGCAGCTCCCCTTCGAAGAAGAAGTAAAGTTAGATCGCTATTATATTGAAAACTGGTCGCTGAAGAAGGATGTGGCGATACTTTTAAAGACTCTTGGAATACTTATATTTGGGAAGACGGGATATTAGCGCGAAAACTTTTAATTTTTAACATGAAAGTCGCACTCGTTCACGATTATTTAAATCAATACGGCGGGGCCGAGCGGGTGCTCGCGGCTTTTTGCGAGATGTTTCCCGACGCTCCAATCTATACGCTTGTCTACGACGCGAAACTTACGGGATTTGCGTTCGCGAAAAAGAACATCAAGACTTCTTTTTTGCAGCGTATTCCGTTTGCCGCATCTCGTCATCGCTATTTTCCTATTTTTATGCCTTACGCCGTCGAGCAGTTTGATTTGAGAGATTTTGATCTTATACTCTCGGATTCCGGAAGTTACGCGAAAGGAGTGATTACTCGTCCTGAAACGCTTCATATTTCTTACTGCCACACTCCTCACCGCTATGCGTGGGACAAGAGTCAAAAATTGATCGACGAATTTCATTACCCGAGATTTGTAAAGATGTTTAGTCCGCTTTTTATGACGTACGTGCGCGTATGGGACGCTCAAGCCTCCGAGCGCCCCACCGCTCTTATCGCGAATTCCCAGTTTGTGCGCCGCCGCATCCAGAAATATTACGGCCGAGACGCGGAAGTTATTTACCCTCCCGTAAACCTAGATCACTTTTTCGTTCGGGAGCCGGAAGATTATTTTTTGATGGTGGGGCGCATGGTACCATATAAAAAGTTCGGTTTGGCAGTCCGTGTATTTAACCGGCTTGGTTTGAAATTAAAAATTATCGGAGACGGTCCCGAGAGAAAGAATCTTCTGCGCGAGGCAAGGAGCAATATCGAGTTTTTGGGCCTTGTGTCGGAGCAATACCTCGGGGAATACTACGTTCGCACGAAAGCTCTCATATGATTATCGCAATTGATATCCGTTCCCTTTCCGGCGGGGCGTATACTGGAGTCGGGGAGTATACGAGAAATCTTCTCCAGCACCTCATTCCCGCACACAGCGATATAGAGTTTAAGCTTTTTTTTAACGCGCACAGCGAAAAGCCCAACCTCGATTTTTTGGGCGCCATTCCCAATGCGAAGCTGTATCATTTCCGTTATCCCAATAAATATTTCAGCGCCGCGACCCGTTTTTTGAATGTTCCAAAACTGGATCGCATGGTTGGCGGAGCGGATGTTTTTTTTAGTCCGCATTTTATTGCGACGCCAACGACCGCTTCCTGCAGGAAAGTGATTACTTTTCACGATCTTTCGTTTGAGCGGTATCCGGAGTTTTTCGATCGAAGGCGGAAGTTTTGGCATTTTTCGAATAATCCAAAAAAGCAGGCACAGATGGCGTCGGAGATTATCGCGGTTTCAGAATCAACCGCGTACGATCTTACCGATCTCTACGGCGTTGACGCAAAAAAAATTCACGTCGTGTATTCCGGGGTTCGGAAAGAATTTTTTCGCGAAATTTCGCAGGAAGAGATGTCTCATGTGAAGGGGAAATACAGGCTCCCCGATTGTTTTATTCTTTCCGTTTCGACGATTGAGCCGCGCAAAAATGTCCTTGGAATAATAAAAGCGTTTGAAATTTTTAAGGAGTGTCCAGATGTCAAGGCAATATATTTTTTATCTCGGATTTATAGAAGACGAGGACAAGCCGGCTCTGTATAAGCTCGCCGAGCTTTTTGTCTACCCGAGCATGTACGAAGGTTTCGGATTTCCTGCACTCGAGGCAATGGCTTCCGGCACGCCGGTTATTACCTCAAACTGTTCTTCACTGCCCGAGGTTGTCGAAGACGCGGCGCTTCTTGTTGACCCCTTCAGCATTTCCGACATCGCATGGCTCATGGGAGAAGTGATACAAGACAAGACACTCGCGAGTTTGTTGAAAGAGAAAGGAGTAGCGCAGGCAAAAAAATTCAGCTGGCAGAAGTGCGCGGAAGAGACACTGAAGATATTGACGGGCTAACGGGCCAAACCACGTTTGTTTGGTTTGCGGTACTTTTATTCACACGTCATGCAAAAGGATTGTGTTATAATATATTCATGCGAAAAAGGAGGGAAAACTCCGGTATTTTTGGCGGTGGACGCGCAAGATCTCCTCATGTTTTGGATTTGCGTCCAAAAGAAGTTTCAAAAATACGGAAAGGCAGGAAAAAGAAAATAAAAATAGATGAGCCTCTTTCGAGAGATGAGTTGATGGAGGAACTTTCAAATCTTGAAAGGCATGAAGTGGAGCTTGCCGCGACGTTGCGTCCGGAAAGGCAAGTAACTTTCAAACTGATACCTCCAAAAAGAGCTGACGAATCCAGGATTTCGCTTTTCTGGAACGCGGATTCTGCGCCCGAGCGCAAGGATAGCATTTTTTTAAAGACTCGGAATTTTGCGTTTTTCTCCGGGATTTTTGCAGCGGCGCTTCTTGTAAGCTTCTCTATTCAAAAAGGCGTATCGCTTAAAAATTTAGGTATGCAAAAGAGCATTACGGCATATGAGGATTTTCGCATTGCGGAGGCTTCGCTCAAATCTCTCGATTTCGATAGCGCGGCGAAAAGTTTTTCTTTCGCGTACGCGGAGCTTGCGTCGGTGGAAAGCTCGCTTCAAGGAGTGGGATGGCTGTCAAGCGCGCTCGTTCGTCATATTCCCCGCCTTGCTTCATCTTTGGATTCAGGCGTAGCGCTTCTGTCTGCCGGGAAACATGTAGCGAGTGCCGGAGAGATCATAAGTTCCGCGGCAGGGCTCATTCCTTTGGGCGGTAGCGTTTCTCCGGAATCGTTTTTGGCTTTTTTTAGCAAAGAGAAGACTGGCGAGAGTAATGATACAGAGAAGAAGTTCGAGGCGTTTGGAGAGAAGGCGGAAGCAGCAGAGCGGGAGTTGAATCTGGCGGAAAATGAAATGAAGAGAGTGGAACAAGATCTCTTTCCTCAAGAATTCCAAAAAGCTATTGTCGAATTGCGTAAGAACTTGCCTTTGCTAGAGGATGGAGTCCGGATTCTCAAAGACTATTCAAGGATTCTTTCTCCTTTGCTTGGAGAGGATTCGCCAAAACGGTATCTTATTATTTTTCAAAATTCAAGCGAA
>JACOUK010000083.1 GCA_016177905.1 Candidatus Spechtiibacteriota bacterium
AGTGCGACAACATGGGATCATGGGAACTATATTCGTGAAACCAAATTCCTCTCTTGCCTTTTTCACAGCCGAGCATTCAAGCCTAAAAGCCGGCGCATAGTTTGGGTGGAGATAGAGAACTGCCCAGCGGATACCGCTCATTGGATTGGGCTGGCTTCCCATGTCAAATTCTCTCGCGCCAATCAGATCGTCGTACTCATCTGATTTAAAGTCGGAAAAACGCATAATGACCGGCCTTGGATAAAACGTAGCGCCAATCCTTCCCCATGCTTCCGCGAGTCTATCTACGAAATAACGCGATTTATCTTCGTAATGAGAGGCATATCGGTCTATCGCTTCCTTCACTTGCTGTGGTACATCCGGATACTTTACCCATGCCATTGGGTGAATCTTATGCAATCCTTCGGTAATCATAAACTCTGTGCGCGCAAGCCCAACCCCACGCGCGGGAATGCGAAACTTGCCAAATATGCCTTCCGGCTTATCAACAAAAAGCATAAGGTTGGTTTCGGGCTCTTCAAAGTCGTTGAAGGAAACTCTTTCGGTGTGAAATGGCACGCCCCCTTCATAGACAAACCCTGTTTCTCCCTGGGAACAATCCACGGTGACAATCTGACCATCTTGGAGGATTCTTGTGGCGCTGCCCGTTCCAACAATGCAAGGTATCCCATCGTTGCTTGCGATAATACCGGCGTGGCATTTTCTCGCGCCCCCGTCGGTAATAATCGCTTTCGCTTTATGCATAATAGGTTCCCACGTCGGCTTTGTCATCTCTGTGACAAGGATTTCTCCTTCCCGAAACTCCTCCATCTGTTCCACGCTCGGTATTACATGCACGCGGCCGGTGACAATCTGGTCGCAAACCCGCTCTCCCCGCAAAATTTTTTGCGGATTTTTTTCGTCCAGAATATACTGATCAAACTGCAAGTCTTGCGCCTTTGCCTTCTTCATTGCTTCAGTTTCTTTTACGGGCCTCGCCTGCACAATATACAGGTTTCCATCTAACCCATCTTTTGCAAACTCGATGTCCATTGGCTTCCCATAGTGCTCTTCGATACAAATCGCACACCTTGCAACCTCAAGGATTTCGTCGTTCGTTAAGGCGGGCTTGAGCTGTTCATGTTTTGGAACAGGCACATATTGGGTGGTCCTTCCCTCCGCAAAGGCATAGACGCACTTGGTCTCCTTGAGAACGACCGTACGGCCAATGATTGCACGAAAACCGCGCTTGAGCATACTCTTTGAAACAACATATTCGTCTGAATTCACGAGGCCTTCCATGATTGGTTTGCCAAGGCCGAATCCCGCATTGATAATTACCACGTCTTCAAATCCCGTATCGGTGTCAACCGAAAAAGCCATGCCAGCGGATCCTTTATCAGAGCGCGCCATTTTCTGTACCCCAACTGACATTGGCTCAAGGAGACTATACCCATGTCTTTTCCGGTAACTAATAATTTGCGGGGTAAAATTCGAAGAAACGCACTGCCGTGCTCCGGCAAAAACTTCTTCCTCGCCGCATGTATTCTCAATGCTCTCAAGTTGCCCGGGGAATGGATCGTCTCCATCCTCCGAAATTGTAGATGAACGAGGGATAACATCGAGCCGATGAGAATGTTCCCGTCGAGAACCGAATTGTGTCTCAAGAGTCCTATATGCCTCTCCTATCTCATCCTCGAGATCTTGGGGCCATGGAGTCTTTGAAATCAAACGTCGGCAAGCTTCGGAAACCCTTGTAAGGCTGCTTATATCTCCGTCGAAATCCACTAAAATCTCGGCAAGGCTGTCCTGAATACCGCCCGCTCTAATAAAATATGAGTATGCAGTCGTTGTAATTGCAAAGCCGTTGGGAACTTTTATTCCAAACTTTGCAAGGTTATTGTACATCTCCCCGAGCGACGCGTTTTTCCCGCCGACAAGAGCGACATCGTCTTTGCCGATTTCAGAAAACCAAAGGATAAATCTTTCCTCTTTCCTTCTCGATTGCGTTGTCATGTATCTTTGGACCTCCTTTTTCATTTGTTAAAAAACTCACCATAATTTTATTATACTATAACCATTTTCGATGTCTCAAGGGGATTACCAATGCACGTCATCTTCTGCCGTGTATGGCGTATGGCAATTTAACAAAAAGCCCTCCTAGTCGAAGGGCTATATCCTTATATACTGTTTATATATGTGTTGCCGGGAGTCCGTGACATAATCATATCTAGGAGAAGTAAGGCCTGCCTTCTTGTCCCGCCTCCTTGACGAATACCCACATTACACAATTCTTTCTCCTCAACTGCGATTTCGGAATGAGTAGCACCCCGTAATCTGTTGATTAAAACCATTGTAAAATCGCGTTCTACCGGCTCGCCGCCATGCCGTGCAACATCCCTCGCGAGCCTATCATACTGTTCGCCTGATGTGCTCTCCATCCCGCAAAGCAGTACCTCTATAAAAGTTTTCCAAAGAGCTTTGGGAACTCCCGGCCCCTCGGTTCCTGCGGCATACGGAAGTTGTTTTCCGTATTGCTCGAGGAACATATAGACATCGTCTTGGAACGGCTGTTTAATAGGGAATCTTTTCGGATTCATAAAAAAATTGAAGATTTTTTCCACGCCACTCACATATTCTTTTTCTTGACTGTGCACGCTAAATTCAAAACGTATTTTTCGATCTACAAAGCCTGAGAGAATCTTGTGAAAGAGCACTGATTGTGCTTGCTCGGCAATTTTGTTATGCCTATTTTCCTCTGGCGCGCTGTTATGCCCCGCATAGGCAAGGTATACATCTAGTACGCGTCCGTCCGTGGCATATCTTGTCCCTTCGTGGAGTAGCCCCAGTAATTCTTCCACTGTCTTTGTTTCACTGTACGTGGATACCCAATCATCTGGACTTTCTGTTTCAGAAAACGTATCAATGGCGCGCAGTACAAACTCCTTGCTTCCTTTCATAGAAGCACCTCCTTTTTAGACCACCATTCTAGGCGGACTTGCCATCTTTATATTGCATAACATTTATATTGTCAAGCAAAAATAAATAAGCCCATTGATGGGCTCGTATAT
>JACOUK010000052.1 GCA_016177905.1 Candidatus Spechtiibacteriota bacterium
AAGACTGCTGATAAACTGTTAGAGGAAGCTCGCCAGACTTTGAATTCCGAAACTCTTTCGCAAAAATATGTCCTCTTTCAAAACGCGGTAAGCGAGGATATTCCGGCGATTTTCTTGTATAGTCCTTTGTACCTCTATCCTGTAAGCAAAAACGTAAAGGGTATCAAAGAAGGAAAAATTTCGGATCCTTCATGGCGATTTTCCGATGTAACCGATTGGTATATTGACACGAAGAGAGTTTGGAAATAATACCTACGCCTTCGCTCGTCTAAGCGGACTTGTCCGCCGTAGCCGAGCTTCGGCGAGGCGAAGGCGGACGTGGCGGAATTGGCTATACGCGCAGCGTTCAGGGCGCTGTGGGCGCAAGCCCATGTGGGTTCAACTCCCACCGTCCGCATCAAAATTAGAATTCGAGCTAAAAATTAATTTTACGTATGACTCCACGACAATTTAGAAAACCAATAGAACATCGCGATCCTGCTTCGCCCCGAGGCGAGCCCGTTTCACTTGAGCATCAACGAGGCGAGCTTGAAATTGCAGACGCTTTAAAAATTATCCCTCTCGGAGGCCTGGAGGAAGTTGGCCGGAATATGACTGTTTTTGAGTATAAGGGCGATATTGTGATTGTTGACGTAGGCCTGCAATTTCCCGAAGAAGACATGCCGGGAATTGATTATATTATCCCGAACATCGAATATCTGAAGGGGAAAGAAAAACAAATACAGGGCATTATTATTACCCATGGCCATCTCGATCATATCGGCGCTGTTTCGCATTTAGCGCCGAAGTTGGGAAATCCGCCAATTTACGCGACGGCTCTTTCGCGGGGCATAATTCTCAAGCGCCACGATGATTTCCCAAGCGCGGGTCCTCTCAATATCCATGTTGTGCAGAAAACCGATTCCCTCACACTCGGACATTTTAAGGTTCAGTTTTTCCACGTGAATCACAACATTCCCGATAGCGTGGGGATTGCCCTCCATACCCCCGAGGGGCTTGTCGTTCATACGGGAGATTTTAAATTTGATCACAGCCCCATTGGCGATGAGCCGGCGGATCTCGCGCGGATTGTCCAGCTTTGCTCGGAAGATGGAGGCGTGCTTGCTCTGCTTTCCGACTCGACGAACGCCGAAGTCCCGGGGTATACCATATCGGAACGGCAAGTTCAGGAAAGTCTTGATGAAATTATCAAGCAGGCGGAGGGGCGAGTGATTGCGGCAACCTTTGGTTCTCTTATCTCTCGAATTCAGCAGCTTATTAACATTGCCGAAAAATATGGAAGAAAACTCGCGATAGACGGTTACAGTATGCGCACGAACGTCGAGATTGCCCGCGAACTTGGTTTTTTGAAAGTCAGGAAGGAGACCATAATTCCCATAGGCGAGGCGCATCGCCACTCGCCCGAAAAAATGATCATCGCCTGCACCGGAGCGCAAGGAGAGGGAGACGCGGTGCTGATGCGAATCGCGCATCGCGAACATAAATTTATTCACATTCAAAAAGGGGACTCCGTCATTTTTTCTTCTTCCGTGGTTCCCGGGAATGAACGGTCAGTCAGCGCGCTCAAAGATATTCTCATGTATCAAGGCGCGAAAATATTCCATTCAAAACTCATGGATGTCCACGCGTCAGGCCACGCGCAGGTTGAAGATTTGAAACTTATGCTCAATCTCGTAAAACCGAAGCATCTGATCCCGATTCACGGAAATCACTTTATGTTGCGCATGCACGGAGAAATCGCGGAGAGCGTCGGCATGTTACAAGATCATGTTCTCATTCTTACAAACGGCCAAGCGGCGATATTCAAGGATGGAAAAGCGTATCTTTCAAAAAAACGCGTGCCGACAAATTACGTCATGGTTGACGGTCTTGGCATTGGAGACGTGGGAAGCGTGGTTCTTCGGGATCGGCAAGTGATGGCGCAGGATGGAATCTTCGTTATCATTTCAACTATCGATACAGGCACTGGAAAACTCAAAGGAAACCCGGATATTATTTCGAGGGGCTTTGTGTATCTTAGGGAATCGCAGCAGCTTTTGAGCGATGTGCGGAAAAGAGTCCGCGCGATCGTTGAAGGTTCGACCGCGAAAGAACATACGCTGAACACCGTCTACCTCAAGGACGAAATCAGAAATAAAATGGGGCAGTTCTTGTTTAGCCGCACGGAACGAAGGCCCATGGTGATACCAGTGATTATTGAAGTGTAAAATTCATGAGAATATTAAGCGGCATTCAACCAAGCGGCCACATACACCTCGGGAATTATCTTGGGGCGCTGAAGCATTGGGTAGAACTTCAAGATCAAGACAACGAATGCTTTTATTGCATTGTTGACTTGCACGCGTTAACCACGGTGCACGATGGGGAAACGCTTCGGAAAAATACGCTTGAAGCGCAGATCGCGATGCTCGCGATCGGTTTTGATCCAAAAAAATCAACCCTATTTCTACAATCGCACATTCCCTCGCATACAGAACTCGCGTGGATCTTGACTACCCTCACGCCAGTCGGGGATCTTGAGCGAATGACGCAATACAAAGAGAAATCCGCGCAAGTTTCAAAGAAAGAAGGTGTAAACACTGGGCTCCTGACGTACCCAACGCTCATGGCCGCGGATATTCTTTTGTATAATCCAGACTATGTGCCGGTGGGCGAAGACCAGAAACAGCATCTGGAGCTGACGCGCAACATCGCGGAAAAATTCAACAAAACGTATGGCGAGACATTTAAATTGCCCAAGGCGATGATCCAAAAAGAAACCGCGAGAGTCATGTCTTTGCTGGACCCGACAAAAAAGATGTCAAAGT